>NZ_JBSQYM010000115.1:0-9706 GCF_055140805.1 Orenia sp. | reverse complement strand
TATAGTGGATAGTTAAAAGATTAAAATCCTTATGTTTTAAGTTTTTGAACTTAACTATAAACTATCAACTTTACACTATACACTAAAGTGAAAAGTGTCTGAATATCTATCTATTCCCCCATAATAAAAGAGATGACATCACTACTGATATCACCCCAATTTAACTTCACTTCCCTATCTCTTTAACTGCATTAAGAGCAGCAACTTGTCCTTCTCCTGTAGCCTTACTGATCTGTAATGGCTCTCCAGTACAATCACCTGCTGCATAAACTCCAGCTACATTTGTTTCAAACTTTCGATTGACTTTAATATACTTCTTACTTGCTAACTCTAAGCCATCAACTATCTCAGTTGGTGGTACAGTTTCTCTTAAGATAAAGGTACAAGCCACCTCATATTCACCCGTACTTAACTTCACCTTATTAGCCATATTATCACCAGTTATCTCTTCGACCTTAGCATCTATAACTTGAATTCTTTCATCTAAATTCTCAATCTCTTTATATTGAGCTACATAATAGACATTTTCACAGATATCTGCTAGGAAATTTGCCTCTTCTTCATGATGAGCACTATCACTAATTACCATTACATCCTTACCCCTATATAGCATCCCATCACAGGTAGCACAATAGCTGATACCCTTACCTATGTACTTCTCTTCACCTTTCAATCTGGCCTGTTGAATTACTCCCAAAGCTAAAATCAATTTTTTAGCTTGATAATTCTCACCATTGGTAGTAACCATAAACTTCTCTCCCATTGGAAAAGCTTTAACCACCTTCTGCTTAATGATTGGAATCTCTAAATCCCCAATATGTTCAATATACGCTTGTGCTAACTCTGGTCCACTAACATTGCTAAATCCTAAGTAATTATTGACATGTGGTGCCCAATCAATCTTCTTAGCTATCTGCCCTCCTTCAAAGATAGCTACACTCTTATTACGGGCCTTAGCATTAATAGCTGCCGACATTCCCGCTGGTCCTGCTCCTACAATAATAATATCATATTCTTCCATTTGAATAACTCTCACCTCTTAGTTTATTTTATCCATTATATCAAATATTTAAACGGATTTCACTACTTGATTGCTAGTACTTTATATAATACCCAGATTTCAACTAAAATCTATTGTAAAGAAGGATTATTAATGGGGATATTGCGAAAATTTAGTAATCAGAAATCAGGAATCAGGAATCAGTGTTTATAACTGATTCCTGATTCCTGACCACTGATTCCAGGTTCCTAAAAATGTCGCACTATCATTCTATAACTCCAAATCTAGTTTTACTTAAGTAATTTCTTAATCTCCTCTTTACTGGCTACTCTACCCTTTACTTTCACCTTACCATCAATTGCTAGACCAGGAGTCTTCATAATCCCAGCCATTGCAATCTCAGCCATATCAGTCACCTTCTCTAGTTCAAGCTCAATCCCTAACTCTTTTGCAGCTGCTTTAGCATTATCAGCTAAGTTGATACAATTCTTACACCCACCACCATACACAGTAATCTTCATCTTAATCCCTCCTATTTATCTTTTTGAATTGCTATTTTTATATAATAAATCATAATCTATCTCTATATTCTCTAACTTCTCTACAAACCAAAGCCTAGAATCATCTAAGGCTTTATTATAAACTAAAGTCCCCAACTCTTCTAAAAAGAAATCCAATACCCTTTCAGCAGCAATAATTCCTAGCTCCTCTTCCCTTTCATTATAGAAGAAACCTTGAATCTCATTAATTAATCTATTCTTCTTCTCTCTAGATAATTCTAAAATTGACTCCAACCTCCCTTCTAAGTCCAGTTGACAATTAATTATATTAATTTAATTTTAACATATCTAGTGTCGGCTTATGGGTATATTGCGACACTTTTTATAAGTGTAAGTTGGTGTGGGAGTGTGAGTGAAATTCAATAAAAAGGCACTTCACTCACACCGACACGAAAGTGTCGTAATACCCTTATATCATATAATATCCCACAAGTAGAAAGAATCACATGACCCAATTAAACATATATCCCACTCCAATAATGGCTATCCCGACTACACCAATAAAGATTGCTATTAACTTAGGCTTAATTACCTTACGTAAGATAACCATCTCTGGTAAGGATAATGCCGTAGTAGCCATTATAAAACTTAGTGCTGTTCCCAAAGCTACACCTTTATCTAAGAGTGCCTGAGCAATTGGAATTGTTCCCATGGCATTAGAATAAAGAGGAATACCTACTAACACAGCTACTATAACAGACAGAGGATTTCCTTCACCTGCATACTTAGCCAATACCTCTGCTGGAGCATAGCCATGAATTAAAGCTCCAATTCCAATTCCAACTAAGACGTACTTCCAGACCCTTCCAACAATATCCTTGACCTCACTCTTAGCATACTCAATTCTCTGTTCCCAAGTTAATTGCTCTATCTCATCATCATCAATCTCAATCTGATAGACATACTCTTCTACCTCAGATTCTAAGCCGATACTCCCTATGATCATTCCACCAACTACTCCCACAACTATTCCACTGATTAAGTACAAGGTTCCTATTTGCCAACCAAATAATGAGTATAACATCACTAAGGCTACCTCATTAACAATTGGTGAGGTAATTAAAAAGGAGAAGGTAATCCCTAAGGGTACACCTGACTCAATAAAACCAATAAAGATTGGTACTGAAGAACAGGAACAAAAAGGAGTAACTACTCCTAAAGCTGAAGCTAAGAAATTACCAACAAACTTACCTCTGTTACTCAACAACTTCTTAGTCTTCTCTGGTGGAAAGAAACTACGCAAAATCGAGATAAAAAAGATCATAATACTCAACAAGACTATAATCTTAATCGTATCATAAAAGAAGAAATGCACTGACTCACCTAAACGAGTCCCCTCACTGAAATTAAGCCAATTATAGATCATCAAATCAGCAAACCACTTTATCATTCTCCATCACCCCTTTAATAATGACTCCCTAGTCTCTTCTAATTGCTTTAGCAAAATTGCTTTAGCAATCTTTAAAATCTCAATAACCTGCTCATCCTTTAGACTATAATAGACCTGTAGACCATCCTTTCTATCATTAACCAGTTGAGCATTCTTTAGCTTAGCAAGATGTTGGGAGATATTGGATTGGCTCTGGTCTAAATTTTCATAGATATGGCAGACACATAACTCTCCTTCTTTTAACAATTCTAAGATTTGAATTCTAATTGGGTGTGCCAAGGCTTTAAATAAATCACTCTTCAATTTAGCTAATAATGGCATATATTTTTCCTCCTAGTTTATCTATTATAAATTAATTCTACATCATACAATACACCATCTCTACTTTGTACCAGATGCAATAGATATACTAATACTTAATTTCTTTAAACTAAACTAGCTTGACATAGTATAAATTAAAACCTTCAATTATGTAATTATATTATTATATTCTAATATAGTCGTTAAAAATTTATATGTAGATATCCAAGTCTAAAGTGTAATTTAATGTATATATTGCGACACTTCTAGGAATCAGGAGTCAGGAACCAGTTATCAGTAAAACAGACTGATTCCCGATTCCTGACACGAAAGTGTCATAATATCTCTATATTTTTTAATTTTAAAGTTGGATGACTATATAAGTATATCATTAATTTCTAATATAATTATATTCAATTAATAATCTTATGTCAAGAAAATATTATACAAAATTTAGTAAAGATAATAGTTTAATAACTTTTTATCGGGAGACTATTCTAGTCATGACAAAATTATCCCCACCATAATAATTAAAACTATACACTATTGGTCTATTTTTAGAAAAAGTAGTCCTAATATTCTTTAAAACAGGTTGCTTTATATCTATCTCCAACAATCTACTTAACTTATCATCTGCTAATATTGCGCTTGTTTCATCTTTAGCCTTTGTAGGTTTGTGACCATTTCTTCTTAACATCTCATAGATAGATTGCTGGCTAATATCGATCTCTAATAAATCTGGACAGATAGCATAAGAGATATAAGATTGTTCAAAGCCTACTGGCTTATCATCTGCTAAAATTAATCGTTCTATCAAAATAACCTTCTCAGTTGAATTTAAATTTAGATTTTTAATAATCCTCTTATTTGGCTTGATTAATTCCTTATTAATAATTTTATTATTAGGCATCATTCCTTCAGCTTTGATATGTTCATTAACTCCAACTAGACTAGGAAACTCATTTAAATTATCTCGAGAAACAAAGGTTCCTTGCCTCTCTTTTCTTTCTAAAATACCTTCACTTACTAAATTTTCAAGGGCCTTCCTAACAGTCATTCTACTTACTTTAAAAACTTCCCCTAATTCCCGTTCTGATGGAATCTTCTCTCCTTGTATATATTCTTTATTCTCAATCTTATCCCTAATCAAATTCTCTATTTGATAATATAAAGGGATGTTATTATCCTCTAATTTCATATTTTAACCTTCTTTCTAACTTAAAAATTATTTAGTTCTATTAGTATCTACTATCATTATTGTAACTAAAGTCTATCATTTCCCCCATCTAATTACAATCGAATCTTCTATAAGTAAATAGCTTATAGTAACTCACTTAGCACCTTTGCCACTCCATCATCATCATTACTTTCTGCTATGATATCTGCTTTCTTCTTCAACTCACCAAATTCAGAGTTTGACATTGCTACCGAGGTTCCTGCAATCTCAAAGAGTTCTAAATCATTTCCCCCATCTCCAAAAGCGATACAGTTCTTAACATCAATCCCTAATTTATCTGCCAAATATAATAGTCCTGTTCCCTTGGATATATTGAGGGGATTTATCTCTAAATTCTCTTTAGATGAGCTGCTTAGCTTAAATTTCTCTCCAAAGCTTTCTACAATTCTTTTTTTTAAGGATTCCATTTCATCTATTTTACCCATCACATCTATCTTTTGCACGGCTAAAGAAGTATTTTTTAGCACCTCATAAATATTATCTGTGGTCTTTCGTGAATTAAATAATCTGATTAACCGCTTTATTAAGGCAAAGCTTTTAAAGAGATTCAATTTATTCTTAAATACTCCCTTATGAGATAAAACCATCTTAATAAACTTTAATTTACTCTTCATATAGATCTCTTCTGTAGCAGCCAATGAATAATTGAGTGAAGGGTAACTTTCTATTATTTTAAGTAAAGAGATAGTATCTTCTTGACCAATAGTTCGATTAAAGATAATCTCGCCATTAAAGTCTATAATATGACTACCATTGTTAGTGATATAAGCTAAACCTGCAATATCCTTGACTACACTTCTAGCTTCATAATAATTTCTCCCAGTAGCAATAGCAACCTTATATCCCTCTGAAATCAATTGCTTTACTACCTCTTTATTTCGTGAAGAAACCTCAGATTGTGAATTTAATAAAGTTCCATCCATATCTAATAAAACCATCTCTACTTCATGATTAAACATCTTTATCATCTCCTATGTACAAAGATTAGTCTCCCATCTAACAAATTTATCCCTTCTAAAGATTTTATTAAATTTCTAATATTATCTCCTTTACTAATAAAAAAAGTGATATGATTTGGGGATAATGCGACACTTCTTTGGAGTTGACGGTTGACGGTTGACAGTGGACAGTTTACAGTAAAAAGACAAAACCCTAGACTTTAAGAGCCTTTAGTGCTTTTGAACTTAACTGTCAACCGTCCCTACGAGTCTAAAATATAAGACTCTTCGTGTAAACCACTGTACACTGTCAACTAAGATACGAAAGTGTCACCATATCCCCATGAAGTTTCATCTTAGAATTAGACATCTATAATATAGCAGGCTCATAACTTATGAAAAATAGGCTTCATCTTTTCAAAGGTACAAAATTCTTTGTAGCCTAGTCTTTTAAGCTCTTCTTTGACATAGACAATCTTATAACCTACGTCTTCTTCTTGATGAGTATCTGAGCCTACTGTAATAATTTCCCCACCTAATTCTCGATATAACTTTAATATTTCTTTAGAAGGTGTTAGATCTTCTAAGCCATAGCGGAAGCTAGAGGTATTAACCTCAATCCCTTTTCCCTGCTTAATTGCCTGCGTTAAAATTTCAGTCACAATATCTTTTATCTCTGCAAAAGGATATTTTCCTAGTTTATCATACCTTGTAATCATATCTAAATGTCCTAAAACACTATAATCATCATATTTTCTAATCACTTTTAATATCTCTTCATAGTATTTTCGATTATATTCCTGCTGTGTCTTTCCCTTTTGAAAAGCCTGTGACCAGAACTCTTGATTATCTACTTGATGGCAAGAAAGAATAACAAAATCAAAGTCATATCGATCAAAATCCTTTTGAAACTGATTGATTGTATGTACCTGCATCCCAAATTCAATACCAAGCTTGATAGTAATTTTATTCTTATATTTCTCCTTATATCTTTGAATTTCTTTAATATAAGCAAGATAATTACAATTTAAATCTCCCTTTACCCCATAATCCACATGCTCAGTAAAACAGATCTCATCAATTCCTAAGGATATTGCCTTTTTAATTAGATCCGCCATCTCATAAGTAGAGTCATTACTGAAATTTGTATGTATATGATAATCAGCCAACATCTAAAAACCTCCTTTTAACCACAAATTAATCTGAAATATTATTTAGAAGTTTCAAATCTATCTTTTTAAGCAGTTATTTCAATTCTATTTCCATCTGGGTCTAGAATTACACTTTCAAAATATCCATCACCGGTCATTCGAGGCTCACCTATAACCTCATAACCATCTTCTTCTAACCATTCTGTAAGAGCTAAAACTTTGTTCTTACTCCCAACTGAGATTGCAAAATGAATTAATCCTAGATACTGGTCAGCAGTATTATTTAGGTTTTCAGGTATTGATGGCTTATGCATAATCTCTAAGCGACACCCTTGATCAAAAGATAAAAAATATGATTCAAAGTTTTTAGACTCATTAATATATTTATCTCCTACTGTGCAATTGAAATATTTAATATAAAACTCCTTTAATCTTTCAAGATTATCAGTCCAAATTGCGATATGTTCTATTTTCATCCCCTTTGTCCTCCTAAATATTAATTAATTATAATACTAAAGCTCCTTGATGATTTTAGCAGGATTTCCTCCTACAACTACATTATCAGGTACATCCTTAATAACAACAGCACCAGAAGCTACTACAACATTATCACCAATAGTAACACCTGGATTAATTACAGCACTGCCCCCAATCCAAACATTGTCACCAATGGTCACTGGCTTACCATATTCTGCTCCTGAAACCCTTAACTTAGCATCTAATGGGTGGGTAGCAGTATAAATAGATACTCTTGGTCCTAACATACAGTTCTTACCTATAGTAACTTTACAGACATCTAAGATAATACAGTCAAAATTGGCATAGAAGTTATCTTCAAGATAAATATTACTACCATAATCACAGCGAAAGTTTGGCTCAATATAAAATCGCTCCCCAGTACTAGCAAAAAGCTCTTTAAGAATATCATGTCTGTTCTTATCTGTTGATTCATTAAAAAGTCGTGTTATTTTTCTAGCATTAATTCTTTCTAAGACCAATTGCTCATCAGCAGCATTATACAACTCTCCAGCTAACATCTTCTCTTTTTCTGTCATTTTTTTCACCTTCTTATTCTAATATAAGCTATCTTTAATTACATCTCCAAACCTCAAAAATTTAAAACAATTAGAAAAAAGAGTCCATGCTAAATACACTTACAAATAGGTATTAATACTGGACTCTTTTATCTACTACTATACTTTTATGACCTCTAAATGAAATTGATATTATATTATTTTATTGCTAAATAATGATATCACTCTTCATCTTCAAATAATACTTGACCATTACTTGCTATTACATCTTTATACCAATCAAAACTCTTCTTTTTATATCTTGCTAAAGTTCCTGTTCCATCATCATAACGATCTACATATATAAATCCATAACGCTTTCTAAGCTCTGCTGTCGAGTTACTTACTAGGTCAATACATCCCCAGGTTGTATATCCTATCAGTTCTACTCCATCCTCTATAGCTTCTGCTACTTGTACTAAATGATCATTTAAATATTTTATTCTATAATCATCATTTACAGTCTTATTACCAGCTTCATCAGTTATAAGCTCATCATAAGCTCCTAGTCCATTTTCAACAATAAACAAAGGCTTTTGATATCTATCATACAATTGATTTAAGATATATCTTAATCCTTCAGGATCTATCTGCCAGCCCCAATCAGATGCTTCTAAGTATGGATTGGGTACTCCTCCTAAAAAGTTCCCTTCCCCTTGAGTATTTTTTTGGGGATCAGAGGTTGAGCAAGAACTCATATAATAGCTAAAGGAGATAAAATCAACAGTATGCTTTAATATCTCCTTATCCTCAGTAATAATATCAAGCTCGATATTATTCTCTTTAAAGACTCTATTCATATATTTTGGATACTCCCCTCTTACATGAACATCGGCAAAAAAGAGATTCTGTCTATCATCCTGCATTGCCTTGATTACATCACTTGGCTTGGGTGTTAAGGGATAGTTAGGAATACCCAAAATCATACAACCTATTTTGAAATCAGGATTTATCTCATGACCTACCTTTACTGCAAGAGCACTTGCTACTAACTTATGATGTATAGTCTGGTATAGATCCTCTTTACTTAATTTATCTTTTGGTGTCCATACCCCTGCACCCATATATGGATAGTGTAATGTCGAGTTGATTTCATTAAAAGTAAGCCAATACTTGACTTTATCTTTATATCTTGTAAAGACAGTTCTCGCATATTTTTCAAAGAAATCTATCAGCTTTCTATTCTTCCAGCCATCGTAATTTTTAGAGAGAGCGAGAGGAGTTTCATAGTGGGAAAGAGTAACCAATGGCTTGATATCGTATTTTGCTAATTCATCAAATACCTTATCATAAAACTCCAAACCTTTTTTATTTGGCTCACTGTCATCACCATTAGGGAAGATTCTTGACCAAGCAATTGACATTCGAAATACCTTAAATCCCATCTCTGCAAATAAAGCTATATCTTCTTTATATCTATGATAAAAATCTATCCCAACAAGCTTCATATTATCTTCTGTTGGTTTGTCTGTTCTTCCTCCCTTTATTCCTTGAGGATATATATCTTGGATTGATAGTCCTTTTCCATCTTCATTGTATGCTCCTTCAAATTGATTAGCAGCAGTTGCTCCACCCCACAAAAACCCTTCTGGAAACCTCTTCTCTAACTTATTCATAATTGCCTCCTTATAATTTCAAGTTAATATCACTATTATTTTAGACCACTAAAGATATTTATAATCAATAGTATAATCTCTTCTTTCAATTGATAAATAGATAGTTATACCTTGGTCTATACCAAGGTTGATAATAAAAAAATTTCTTTTCTCTATTTATTTTAAAAATAATTCCTATAATTTTAAGCTTCTTATATAAGTAATTAGTACTTATATTACTAAATCTCTGATATTGGTATATACCAATAAATTTATATGTTAATTATAAAAAATATACCTTCAATTGTCAAGTTTTTAATTAAGTTTTAACATCTTTAGATTTATAGATCTCCAAGTCTAAAATGTAATTTAATGGGGATATTGTGACACCTTTAGGAATCAGGAGTCAGGGACCAGTTATCAGTAAAACAGACTGATTCCAGATTCCCGATTCCTGACACA
>NZ_JBSQYM010000114.1:0-13757 GCF_055140805.1 Orenia sp. | reverse complement strand
TCAATAATCTTTATATCAGTTATTTATATATATGTACAACCTTCAAAATCTGTTAAATCAATTTAAAACCTTATATAAATAAGCATAATTATAATAATCATTCTCAAAACAATATTAACTTTTCAATTGATTATTCCTTGCTTTTAAATTAAAAACCGGAAGATATCCTCCGGTTTTATAAACAACTATATATATTTAAATTTAATCTAAATCTTGATTAGAGAATGACCCCCATAGTAAGTCATCAGCCTTTTTAACTATTATATCCCCATCCAAATTACTCATAATTACCTCAATATCCTTTCCAAATTCTACAATTACCTGCCGACAAGCTCCGCAAGGAGGACAGGCTCTTTTAGTATCAGCAACAATTGCAATAGCTTCAAATTCCATCTCACCTTCAGATATAGCCTTAAAGATTGCTGTTCTTTCAGCACAGTTACTCAAACCATAAGAAGAGTTCTCCACATTGCATCCAGTATAAATTTCTCCATCTTTAGTCAATAAAGCTGCTCCTACTTTAAAGTTAGAATAAGGGACATAAGCTTTCTCTCTTGCTTCACTCGCAACTTTTACTAGCTTTTTAATCTTATCTTCTGTCATCAATAACTCCTCCTTATTAATTAAGTTAGACGTCTAACAACTTTTCCAAAAAAATAATAATTATAATTATTATATTATTATTATATCAAAGTAAACTACCTTCTAAAAGGATATTTTCAGAAAATATTAATATCTTCTTAAATTAAGGACCTTCCACAATTTTTCAGATTAATAACTAATAATGAAATATAAGAAATCGGTTATCAGTAATCTGGAAGTCGTAATATATCTATTAATTTTTTTATTTAAACTTTTAATAAATAAAGGGATAATAGCAATATTGCTATTATCCCTTTATTTATTGTTGACATTTATAATTGTTTCTCTATAAGTTTCTTACCTTCTTCTGATACAAAAATAACTTTTTTAATACCATCAACCTCTGTCAAAGGTACTTTAACGATATCATAAGGGTGAGTTATAACCTGTGTAACTATAGCTGTATCCGCTGGGGCTACAGCTTTTACTACAACAACCAATTTATCATCTTGCTTTCTAATCTGTTTAACCTTGATTCCATACCCACCAGTTGCCTGCTCACCTAAGCTAACATATATACCTAGTTGATTTTTAAAACTTAACCCTTTAATCCCTCGCAACTCTGCTTGTAAGTTAAATAGATTATCCTTTGTAATAAGGATAAATTGAGCATCTTCTGGATATTTATTCTGCTGCCAACTTCCTTCTAGCTTTTCAGGGTTTTTATAAAGCAATTCTCCCCCTTGCAGTATATCTTGGTTGCATCCAGTAATAACCAATATAACTAATAATAACAAAATGAATCTTATCTTCATATTAATACTCCTTCTATCTCCAATTTTAAAAATTGATTTTATAGATTGATTAATAAAGATACTATAATTCTATTATAACAGACAAATTTGATGAAATTGTGACATTAATTAATCAATCTAATAATTATTAGAACAAAGCAAAAATAAGCCCTAACATACCTGAAATCATAATTACCCCAATAGGATGTAACTTGACCTTAGCTAATAAGAATAATGCTATTATTCCAATAATAATACCATTAATTCCTGTAATAACCTCTTTACCTATAGAGATAACTGCTACCATAATCAGTCCCACTACTGCAGGTCTAATCCCTTGCCACGCCCCCTCTACTAACGGATGGTCCTTGAACTTATTTAGTAATTTAGATACAATAGCAATAATTATCAATGAAGGCGCAATCAGACCAAAGGTACTCATAATTGTACCACCAATTCCAGCTACCTTATAACCGACAAAGGTAGCATTATTGATAGCAACAGCTCCAGGAGTCATCTGAGAAACAGCAACAATATCAACAAATTGATCTATAGTAAGCCAACCATGGTTAACCATCTCTTCCTGAATTAGAGGTAACATCGCATATCCTCCACCAAAAGTAAATAACCCTATCTTAAAAAATGTTAAAAATAATTCAATCAATATCATCATTATACTCCTTAGTTTCGTTAATTGAAGTCATAATTCCGACTACTCCAGCTAATCCAATTAATAATATGGGATGAAATTTAAAGACTAAAATCCCTAATATCATGGCAAATGTATAAATAAGACTAGTATAATTAATAATAGCCTTCTTACTCATCTTATAGCCTGCCCAAAAAATTAAGACCACAACAGCAGACCTAACCCCCTTAAACAGAGCTTCTACCCATTGATTTTCTTGTAAATTAAGTAGAAGCTGGGCTATGGATAAGATAATTAGTACCGAGGGTAAACTAATACCCAAAGCAGAGATCAATGCCCCCAATATTCCTCTTAACTTATAGCCAATAAATAAAGAAGAATTAATCGCTACTACTCCTGGTATACCTTGAACTACTGCAATAATATCGATAAATTCTTCTTCAGTTAGCAACTTCTTCTCTTCAACTAACTCTTTCTCAATCAATGGTATCATCGCATACCCTCCACCAAAGGTAAATCCACCAATTCTCATAAAGGTAGTAAATAATTCTCTTAATTTTATCTTTTTCATACAAACTCCCTTCAAAACCACCTAACACTATTAATAACTTATCAGATAAAGATGATAATGTATTTTTTACCAAGTTTAAGTTTGAGTAAATCATAAAGATATAGTTTCAAGCTTATAATCATTCTTAAATTCACTTTGGAATTGGACATCTATATCTATATTGGTTATCTCTAAACATATTATTAAAGATTATAAAGTTATTCTTTACTTTTTATGATATATCTATTAACTATAAAGTTCAAGATAATTATTAACTACCATATAAAAAAGCAGACTTGCAAGCCTGCTTTTTTATATTTCTAGCTAATCCATATTTAATTATATTATAATTCTCTATTTCTTTCAATATGCTCATCCAGAATTTATAAACGATTAACAAATAAACTATCTTATACCCTAATTATTTACCAATGCTCAGTTAACCATTACTAAATAATTATCTACATCTCTATTATAATTTAGAGATTTTAATTTCTCCAAAGCTTGATTGAGTAACTGCCTAATCCTCTCTCTAGAGAGATTCAATCTACCTGCTATCTCTTGAAAGGTTCTCTCGCGACCATCCTCTAAACCAAACCTTAACTTAACAATCAACTCTTCACGCTTACTTAAAAACTTCAATAAGTTTTTAATAACCTCTTTTAAATCTTCTTTTAATACCTTATCTACCAAATTAAACTCACTAGGAATTAAATTAAAAAAGTCATCCTCCTGCTCTTCACCTATCTTATTATCTAAAGAAGAGACATCCTGCTTTAACTCTATTAAGTCATAGACCTTCTCTACTGGTAAATCCAACTCTTCAGATAACTCTTCTGGAGTAGCATCTCTTTGTAAGTTAGCTCGCATATAATCTTGAGCTCTCTTTAATCTGTTAATCTCATTTTGAATCTGAAATGAAAGTCTAATAGTTCTTCCATGGCGCTTGATAGCACGTCTGACCTTCTGCTCTATCCACCAAGTAGCATAAGTACTAAACCTATAGCCTTTACTATAATCAAACTTCTCTACTGCTTTAATTAGTCCAATATTTCCTTCTTGAATCAAATCTAATAAATCTAAGCCCTGACCTGTATATCTTTTAGCAATACTTATTACTAATCTGAGATTATAACTAATCAATTTTTCTTTAGCCTCTTTATCCCCTTGAGAGATTAATAAACCTAATTTCTGCTCATCCTCCCAATCTAATAGTTTATGTTCACTCTCTTGAAAATATATATTAGTTAAATTCATTATCATCCACTCCCTTATTAAACTCAATTATTATCTATTATAAATAAGTTATCAGTCTAAAAACAATAACTTTTGCAAGATAGTCCCTTTATCTTACATTTATATTATAAATAATAATCTTTACGAAAGTATGACAATAATAAATTTTATTATAAAAAACTATTTTTCATTTTTATAATGATAAATTTACTAGCCACAGGTTTCAACCTGTGGTGATGGTGATATGTTACACTACGGGTTAAAACCCGTAGCTAAAACTTAAAGTGTCGCACTATTCCCTTAAATTCCACTATGAAGTTAGATAATTATAAACATATTTACTCTCTATCTACTAAATAATCTCCTTCAATCCAGCCAAATTCTTAATTACTATCTTCTGTCTAGAGACTGAAACCAAAGCATCATCTTTAAATTTATTCAAAGTTCGCGATACCGTCTCCCTTGAAGTCCCAATTAAGCTAGCCAGTTCCTGTTGGGTCAAAGATAGATTTATCTCTACCTTAGTCTCATCACCAATCCCATGCTCTTGGGCCAAATAAACTAGTGCACTTGCTGTACGACTAGTAGTATCCTTTAAACCCAAGTTTCTTATCCTTTGCTGTGCTCTTCTTAGTCTCTTACTCATTACCTTTAGTATCTTTAAAGCAATCTCAGGAATTCTATACATCAACTTCTCGATATCTCTTCCATTAATTATTCCTACCTCTGTATCCTCCATAGTTATTGCAGTAGCAGGATAATTCCCATCATCAAACAAGACTACTTCAGCAAAGATATCACCAGTCTTAACTATATTAATGATCTGTTCTTCACCACTTTCTACCATCTTAATCAACTTTACCTTTCCTGAATTAACTAGATATAATGACTCTCCTAAGTCACCTTCAAAAAAGATAATCTCACCTTTCTTATAGCTTTTAGTAATAACTAACTTACTTATCTCAACTAATTTTTCACCATCTAATCCAGAAAAATAAGGGTGTTCCTTCAAAATATCTTTTTCCATCCAACCCCTCCTTATTAATTATTATAAGATATATTTCTTTAATTGCAAGAAAAAAGCCCTGTTAACAGGGCTTTTTTAATCACCAATATTTAATTATTGATCTTTTCATTTAAAGCTTTCATCATCTTTTCAAGATCAATTCCATGTACCATTACTGCCTGCTCAATGGCTTCTCCAGTAGCTGTTGGGCACCCTAAGCAATGCATCCCAAAACTCATGAATACTTCGGCAGTCTCTGGGTGCTTTTTTAACACCTCTGAAATAATATCTGTTTTTTTAATCTCCATAATTAAAACCTCCTAGTTTATTTTAAAATTTATTTTAGTTTCTGTAAAAGATTATATTGATATTATAATACCTTTTGTTTAAAGATTATATGATATAACTCACATAAATTGAAATTATTAATCTTGTAGCAAGAATCAATCTCAGTTAATAAAATATAGTAGGTAATTGAAAGCCGACTGTATAAAACAGGAAAATCGATAATAAAATAGATCCTTTTACAATAATCAAGGATTGCATTAACTACCACAAATTAATACAATAATCCTTGCTTCCACTAACATTTCGTCTAAGGAGGGATTTTTTATGAAAAAGAAGAGATTTTTTTTAATAATATTATTGCTATTAGTCAGTACTTCTTCACCTAATTATAGTATTAACTTTAATTCAATAAATGATTTGTCTAAAGATAAGACTAATGAAAAAATTAATAATAATTCTAAACAAAAAGATAAAGATACTCCTATAAAACAAACTGATAAAGAGATTAATGATGACCAAGAGAAAAATCCTATAAATAATCCTTTAAATAAATTGATCCTAGTAAACAAAGAACAAGGGTTACCTTCTGAATTTGTTCCAGATGACTTAGTAATTCCTAATATCCCCTTTGCCTTTGAAGGATATCATCCCAAAAAGCAAATGAGAGCAGTAGCTGCTAAAGCTCTAGAAAGACTCTTTATTAAGGCTAAAGAGGAAAAGATTGACCTTGTTGGGGTATCAGGATACCGTTCTTTTAATCGGCAGGAGGAAATATTTAACTATAATGCACGCCTCAAAGGAATAGAAGAGGCTAATCAATATAGTGCCAAAGCTGGCCATAGTGAGCATCAAACAGGATTAGCTATGGATGTTTCCAGCCCAAGGGTCAACTATGATTTGGTTGAAGAGTTTGGAGAGACTACAGAAGGAAGATGGTTGTCCCAGATGGCACCTGAATATGGCTTTATTATCAGATATCCAAAGGGTAAAGAAGATACTACTGGGTATCAATATGAACCATGGCATCTGCGTTATGTTGGAGTCAAACATGCTAAAAGAATTGCTTATAATGGGTCCACTTTAGAGGATTATCTATATGGTTGATTAAACAAGAGGCTTTTAAAAGCCTCTTGTTTAATTCTATTAAAGGTCTAAATCAATATCCTGATTATTAAGTAACTCCTGTAAGTTATTTTTAAGCTCTGCTAGATTATCCTTATTCTTGATATCATTATCCTGACTTATATTTTTTAAAACATCAGCAACTCCACTCTCTGCTAAAAAATTGGAAAACTCTTGCTGGTTATTCATATACATATCAGAGATATTCTTTACTAACTCCATATTATCCTCACTTAAGTTGTCTGCGCCTAGCTCCTTAATTATTTCAGGGTCAAGACCAGTAAGCTCTGCTAGTCTCTTTAACTTATCGTCACTCATTAGATCCCTCCTCTTGATCGTTATTTCCTAACTGTATTATATCTATGTTTAAATAAATTATTTCTTGCATAGAGTTAGAATATTTTTACTAAAAAACTTCTTCATTAAAGAAAAAAACTGACAATTAATTGTCAGTTTAAACTCTAACCTTATTATATTTGCTTCCACCCATCCCTGATTGATACTTATCTTGGGGAACAAAAGTCTTACAACAGCTTTGATAACACTCATCAACTGGTGATGACCCTAAGTCATTAACAATTTGATTGGTCTCTTCTACATCAACCTCATTAGGAAGTTTCTTAGCAAATTCATCACTAACAACTAATATCTTCTCTGCTACACATAAATTTGGTCCTTCCCACCATTGGCAATTATTAACGGTACAATGTACATGTGATTTTTGTGACATTAAATCCCCTCCTTTTTATTCTTAGTATTTTACAAAAATCATTTAATATTCCTCTAAAAAGTAATTACTTTGATTAATTTAAATTAATCAAAGTAAAATTGATACAAAAATCTATCGATTTCTATCAAAAATACTAAAAATATAATGGATTTAGGTTCAACAATGAACTTTGTGATTAAAGAAATCTAAGTTACAAGAAAAATATAAAAATTTAAGTTTAAAAATTAAAATTAGTGGCAACGAATTAACGTGAATTGCACGAATTAGAGATTGAAAGACTAAATTAAAGATTTAAAAGTTCTTGACCTAAATTCGAGTTAATTCGAGAGATTCGTTGCAAAAATATTTTAAATTATTTAAATATAGTATTTTTACAAAACTCGTTGAAGAGCCTTGATTTAAAAGGGGCTCTATCAAGAATAAAAGTATAACCCTGTATTATAGAACTTGCCATAAATATTGATCAGGGTATCAAGCTCTAAACTTAATTGTACTACTCTAGGATGATAACTATCATACTTTAACCTACTAACTATCAATTCTTCTCTTAAGTGTTCAATCTTATCTCTGATTATCTTAGTAATATCCATCTTAATCATCCCCCCACCTCTTATATATAATTATAACTTAATTATTATAAAATCAAAATTTTTTATCAAAATAATCAACGAAGCAATAGTTTTAATAAGATATAGGTATCCAAATATAAAGTAAAACTTAATAGGGGTTAGTGCGACACTTTAAGTTTTAGCTACGGGTTTTAACCCGTAGTGTAACATGTCATTATCACCACAGGTTGAAACCTGTGGCTAGTAAATTTACCATTATAATTAGTGTCGCACTATCTTTCTATTGTTCCATTCTAAAGTTGTTTATCTATATTATTATAAGAGATAAGATTATAGTTAATTGATATTAAGCTTCAACAATTATCTGGAGAAGATAATTTAATATGTAGTATAGAAAACTTAATTTTTATATAATTGGGCTAGCTGAGAAATCTCTTCTTCATTTAATTCCATCAACATATTGAAGATACTGCTTTTATCATAAATTTCAAAATTAAAAGTTCTATCAATCATTTTATCTGTGAAGATCTCCCATTTAGATAATATCCTTCTCCCCCACTTAATTAGATTATTCTCTGCCTGCATTAATCTACTCTCTACCTGCCAATAATCCAATTCATCTATCAAATCAAGCTCTTGCTCTAAGGTATCTTCTTCTCCATATTCTTCTCTTAACTCATCAATATATTGATGGTATATACCATCAATTACCTTTTTATAACCTACAGCCAACATATACTCCTGTTGCTCCTTTGAGTATTGATTGATTTGCACCTATAAACCCCTCCTTTATTAGTGTTTGAGTTTAAAATTATTTATCTATATATTTTTACCTAATTTCAATCAAAATATGTACATTAAGATGATAACTCTATATATAATATAAAAGTTGGAGGGTAAATAGTAGTACAAACTAAAACATTTAATACTATAGTTAAAAATTAACCTTTATAGGTGCTTTTAGGAATCAGTAAAACAGACTGATTCCAGATTCCCGATTGCTGACACAAAAGTGTCCCATTATCTCTCTATAATGTCATAGTCAAACTTTACTTTACTCAAATATTTCCCCTTTATATAAAAACAGTATGCCTGACATCAGGCATACTGTTTTTATATAACTACTTAACAATAATTTGAGAGCTGATTCTGTTATCATAAGTCTTTAAGAAGATTCTATTCCTAGAATATCTCAAAGGCAAATCTAAATCTAAACAGAGCCTACCTTTCTCCAATTCAACCCTCCTCCAACCATAACCAGAAAAATATAGTTGAGCTTTTTCTATATTAGGGTTAGTTTGGACTTCTACTTTTATCAATTTATTATTCTTTACTGCTTCTTGCTGGTCTAGCCATTTAGCCTTTAAATACTTATAGGATAGATTTAACTCCAAATTTGAATCTTCTCCAATTGCAATCCTATCTAAATCAAATAAGTTGCTTTGCTCTGAAACAGCACCTAAATTCTGATTAAAGATAGCTTTAAAACCAAAACTCTTAACTACTTCCTTAACTTTAGTATCATACTCACCATAAGGGTATGAGAAGAAATCCACCTTAATCCCTAAGTTGTCATAAATATCATCTAAATTCTTTTGAATTTCACTTTTTAACTCTTCTAAAGAAAGTTTTGTCAAATGCTTATGCCCATAGCTATGGCCTCCAATACTCCCATATCTACTTATCTTTCTTAACTGTGCCCAAGTTAAAAAATCACCATAATTATGACTAATAGCTTTACTATTAATAAAGATAGTGAAAGGATAATCATACTCCTTAAATATCTCCAAACCATTTTTATAAAAACTCTCATAACCATCATCTATAGTCAAGGCCACAGTCTTATCTCCAATAGAGTTGCCCTCTTCAATCTTATTAACCAATTCTTCTAAGCTCAAGACCTGATAGTTATTATCTTCAAAGTAATTAAATATCTTTCTTAATCTCTGCTGACTGATATTGGTTGAAGGGTATCTAGGGTCACCAAAACGATGAAAGACTAAAATATTTGCATCACCATAAACTCTATAGCTTAATATAAATAATAAAGAGATAACTATCAATAAAGTAATCTTAATATACTTCTTCATCTTCCCTTCCTCCTTATATTCTTAATAATCTCTAATCCATATCTGCTAATCAAGTAAAGTAAATGATAATTTCTTCAAAAATTACTTTTATAATAAAAAATTCTATATTCTTTTATTAAATCCTGCTAAACCATAAAATTTAAAGAGATTAGTTCTAAGTTAAACCTCTAAAGCTACACATATATAATAAAAAAATATCCGCTCTGATACCGATTAAAATCTTGATATCAGAACAGACACTGAAAATAAGATGAATTTACTTTTTTTAAATATTACTATTAGCCTTGATTCAGCTATATGAACTATCTCCATACCTCCTCTAAAGTAGTTCTAAATAATTTATTTAGTCTGTCATAATCTATTGGACTTATGTCTTTAATCCCCTTTACATACTCCTGATAATACTTAAGTCTCTCTTCAATAAAGTCATTAATAATATCTACTCTACCCTCTATAGCTAATTTTTCCCCAGACCTCTTTCTGAATAATAAATTTTCAATCTCATCATTTAGACTCTGCTTAGCAAGTTCTGCTGCTAATAGCTTTTCAAATTCCATAGGAGCAATACTCTGATTCTTCTCTATCCATTGGCAAGCCAGAAGTGATCTTAAGACATAAAAATACTTTTTGATCTCAATCTGATTATCTACTAAATACTTATGATAATTTTCCTTAGCCATATTTAAATAATGATAGATAGTTGACTTAACAGAGAAATAGTCTGTGCTTAACTCTCTTAAACTCTCTACCACAGAGGATTTATGAAGATAAATTATCGGAGAAGATAGCCACTCCAGCAAAGATGGATTTGATTTTCTAAATAGCTCTAAAGTTTTGCGAATATCCCAACCGCTGATATCTAATTTATCGGTGATAGGAAACTCTATAACATCTCGCCTTTGATCAACTGAGAGATACCACTTAATAGGATGAATATAGATAAATCTGACATCATAATCACTATCCTTGGAAGCAAATCCCCAAGCACGACTCCCTGACTCCACAGCATATAAGATCTTTACCTTCTCTTCTCTTTCAATCCTATTTAATTCTTTCAAAATCTTTTCTCTCATTTAAATCAGTCCTCTATTAATTTTCGAGTTTGTTG
The DNA here is from genome assembly GCF_055140805.1 of Orenia sp. NCBI lineage: Bacteria > Bacillati > Bacillota > Clostridia > Halanaerobiales > Halobacteroidaceae > Orenia > Orenia sp. Next base: position 3,033 of record NZ_JBSQYM010000114.1, on the reverse strand, counting down.
ATAACTGCTTTTTTTTTACGATAATTAATAATTATTATACCAATAGATACTAAGAGTAAAGAGAATAACATATTAAGATTTAAGCTCTCCTCTGCTAATAGTAGACTAGAGAAAAACACCCCACTAACTGGAATTACAAACTTATAAATAGTAATATAACCAAGCGGATTATATTTGATTAAAGTATACCATAAAGCAAAGCCTACTGCTGAAATCATGGCTAAATAGATTAATAATAATAAACTGGAAATAGTAAAATTCAAACCCAATGCTTTTACTTTAGTTATTGAGATTAAAAATAAGGTAACTGAACCTAATAACATCTGATAAGCTGTCACCAACATCGGATCAATTCTATTAGTTAGACTCTTAGCCATAATACTTGCTATAGTAGCTACAACTGCTGATGAGATTAGAAAGCCCTCTCCTAAGAGAGTAAAGGAGAAATCAAAGCTCCCTTTCTTTAAATTAACAACTATCACTCCTAATAGACCTACCAATAAACCTATCCCCTTTTGAAAACTCAATTTATCATCCTTATAGATGAAGTGGGCTAAAATAACCGTTAAAAAGGTCCCTGTTGTACCCAAAATTGAAGCTTTAGCTCCACTGGTATTGGCCAAACCATTATAAAAAAAGAAGTACTGCAAAGTAGTCTGTAATAATCCTAAAAGTAATAAAGGCTTAAAATCAATAGCTTTTAACCTAAAACTCCCCTTACCTTTACTTAAGCCTTGATAACTTAACAATAATAATGATGCTATAAAGAAACGATAAGATGCAAAAAGCATCTTTAAAAAATAATCATTTTTACCTATCTCTAGAGCCTGATAACTTATCTTTAAAGATGGAAAGGCAGTTCCCCACAATAGGCAAGACAAAATTGCTAATAATGGTACTACATATTTATTGGTGAAAATATCTCTTTCTCTCATTTATTATTCAATCCTTTACTATATAGTTAAGTGTGAGTATCAAGTGTGGGTGTGAGTAAAGATTTTAAATTTCACTAAATTTTCACCCAGATACTCACACTTATCATTAAAACTTGAGAAACTCTTCAATATCCTGCTTAATGATATCTAAAGAAGCTCTCCAAAAATCTATAGAATTAACATCTATTCCAATAGTTTTGGCGACATTTACTACACTCTCTTTTCCACTAACTGCTAGTAAAGAGTTATATTCCTCAATAAAGTCTTCACCCCTATCTAGATATTGGGCATAAATACCTTTAGCAAAAAGTAGACCAAAGGCATATGGAAAATTATAATAATTTAATTCTGCTGAGTAATAATGAGGCTTACATAACCACATATAAGGATGTAGATAATCATGGTCCAAACCTCGACCATAGGCCTTCTGTTGAGCATCTATCATTATCACTTTAAGCTCATCTACTGCTAAAGAAGAGTCTTTTCTTCTGGCAAAGACTTCACTTTCAAATAGATAACGGCTATAAATATCAACAACCACCTGCCCCGCATCAGAGATTGAACTCTCTAAAATAGTCAACCTTTCCTCTTGAGATGCCTTCTCTAAAGTTGCCTGTTGAACAATAGTCTCACAAAAAATTGATGCAGTCTCAGCTAAAGGCATTGGATAATCGCTATTAATTATACTCTCATTAACTAAGCAACTCCCATGGTATCCATGACCCAACTCATGGGCTAAGGTCAACACATCACTTAAGCTACCTGTAAAGTTTGCTAAGATTCTACTCTCACCTATTGGATGGATATTACTACAAAAAGCTCCTCCTCTCTTCCCATCTCTTGGTTCAGCATCTATCCACTGTTTAGCAAAAGCATTATCGGCATAATCAGCTAAATCATCATTAAAACTTCTGAAGTTATCAACTATAAACTTCCTAGCTTCATCATATGTAAATCTCATCTTTGCCTTACCTATTGGTGCAAAAAGGTCATAAAAAGGCAAACCTGCTTGATATCCTAATAGCTTAGCTTTCTTTCTATAATAGTTATGGAATAATGGTAGGTACTCTTTCATTGCTTTAAGCATCACTTCTAGGGTTTCAGCTTCCATTCTGGAATCAAACAAGGTCTTTTCTAAAGAGCTTTGATAACCTCTCTGTTCAGTGATAGTCAGCACCTCCCCTTTAATCCCATTTAAAGCAGCTGCTATCGAGTCATCTATCTGTTCATAGGCTGTTAACTCTGCTTGATAAGCCTTCCTTCTCAGATTTTGATCATCCTCATAGGCCATATTTCTGATAACTGGTAAAGGCAATTGCTTCTCTACACCATCTAGCTCTATCTTGACTAGTAAAGTAGAGGTTAATAGATCATATAACTTCTCCCAAGCCTTAGAGGCAGTACCACTCATCTTAGCAATCAACATCTCTTCTTGTTCACTCAATAAATACTTACTCTTCTCAGACAACTCTAGTAAGAAGAATTTATGTTCAGTTAGTAGTTCAGATGAGGCTATAACTTCCTCTAAATTATCTAAATTAGCAATATATTTTTGGAACTTAACAGAAGGCTTAGTTAAGACTACCTCCTTCTCTTCTAGGCTCTCTATTACTTTTAATGCCTGCTGATTTTTAGCATCTACACTCAAATTTAACTGCGAAAAGTTAAATAGTAGTTCAAATAAAGTATAAATCTCCTTTAATAAAACTATATATTCTTCTACCTGCTGTGCAGGATTAGCTATATTATCTAATCCTTCTTCACTTAGCTTAGTGATTTGACTAAGCTTATGGTCTAAATTTTTAATATCATCCTTAAACTTTCTAGAATCAAAACTAGAATATAGCTCCTTTAAACTCCACCTTAAGTTCATTTCACCAACTCCTTACCTCTATTATATATTACTAGCATAGTATATAAAAAATAATTTCTTGTCAAGAAAAAGTTGTAATCAATAATATAGTCATCCAACTTTAGAATGAAACAATATAGAGATAATGCGACACTTTCGTGTCGAGTGTGAGTGATTAGTGTGAGTGTGAGCAAAACATATAAGAACTTACTGACACACCCACTCACACTGACACTCAAAACTGTC
>NZ_JBSQYM010000113.1:0-25057 GCF_055140805.1 Orenia sp. | reverse complement strand
AGATGTGTATAAGAGACAGATCTACTACAGAAGAAAAAAGTACTACTAAAGTAAAAGGAATGAAAAAACTAGAAAATGAAGTTGTAGAAGCTCAAGATAAATATCGTGAAGCAGTACATAAATTGAATGAGCTTTACACAGAACATCCACGTTGGGAAATTAAAGGAGAGATAACAAACAGGGGAGATGATGAAATTTCAGTTTGGGGTAAAGCAGAATCTGAAGATGCCTCACCAAATCATCCAGGCTGGTTAAAAGACGACGGGAATATCCACGTAATTCATCCTAACCCAGATAAAATCTCCTATAATAGCTACCAAGGGGGAATTCACTGGTATATTAAACAGGCTTATGGTACTAACACTTTTGGTCAGAAAGTACCAGTAAATGTCTATGGAGATAAACCAAAAGTAATTGCCAAAGCTGAAAACAAAAGAGATAAAGAGGATGAACAATTATATAATGCAGTAGGTGACTTAGTTAATCTGATTAATAAGAGGTATAACTCCAAACGAGAGTCAGACCCTAATAACCCTAAATTATATGTGAAATACGGGGATATATACTATCACTTAAATGATTTTTTAGTTAGTACTATCGGCAATCGCATAATAAAAGATTATGATATGCTAGTAGAAGCTGTCGCTAATTATAGAAAAGCTTTAGAATTAAATCCTAAAAATACTTCAGTAGCCTTATCATTAGCTGATATCTACTTCAACTACTACAATGATGGTAGAAAGCTAGCTAAAAAATACTATCAAAAGGTTATAGATATTAATCCAGAAATTTTAGTAAAAGCTGATTCCTTAGATACATTAGAAGAAAATTATGATGCTGGTCTAGTTTTTATGAAGAACAATTTATTTGATAAAGCAATTCAATCTTTAAGAAAAGCAAAAGGATATGGAAGTTCCCCTTGGATAAATTATAACCTTAGTATCTCTTTATCAGAAGAAGCTAAAAGGTCTGTATCTAATGATAAGTTGGAAAAAGGAATAAAATTATATGAGGATGCATTACTAGAGATATCAGAAATAAACAATCTATCTAGCGAGTGGAAAATAGGTAATTCTTTTCACACTATGGAGCACTTAACAGAAAAAGATGGAGTAATGACACTACTCCAAATTGACACTTATCAATCTTTAGCTCGCTTATATGAAAAAACGGGCAATGTAGATAAATCAATCAAGTATTTCAGCTATGTAATTAAGATGTGGGATGAGATCATTCAGCCAAATAACATAGTTAGATTTAGCAGTCAAGAGGATACAACAGTTCTTAATAAACTTACCAGTAAATCTGCTAAGGACTCGATAGAACTAGCCCTTATTTATAGTAAGAAAACAAAGTGGGAAGCTACTTACTATCAATTTTATAGAGCCATTGATAAGTATCTCTTTATCAACAGAGATAAAATAGAGATAAACTCTGAAAATGACTTTACCCATTATTTATTAGGTCTTGCTTATTATAATTATTGTCAGAAAAGTTTAAGAAAAAGCTCTGATGCTACTGCCATACTGCAAAAATATGCTATAGCAGAGATTGAAAAAGCTATAGCATTAAATGAGACTAATCCATTATATCACGGTACTTTAGGATATTTCTATTCAAATTACTGGACAGTATATAAGAATAGAGACAAAGAAAAAGCAAGAGTACATCTTAAAAGAGCTATAGAACTTGACCCCAAATATGAGTCTGCTTATGGAATTCTAGCCATGATTACTGAGAACAATAAAAAACGAAAAAAATATACTGAATTATCACATCACAAAGCAGGAATCGGTAGGCTAAACGACATTCTAAGTAAATATGCTCCTCAATCCAATAAATAATAACTTACCAAAAGAAGAACCAATATTATATTGGTTCTTCTTTATCTCTAGCTTGTAATTATATTACCTCTTGGCTATTTTTATCAAAGTTTTAAATAATTTCAAAAAAGATGAATACCTCAAAGTCAAGTCTTCAGGATGCCACTGTACCCCTATTACAAATTCTCTATTCTCTGATTCAATCCCCTCTACAATCCCTTCCTCTGACTTGGCAGTAACGATTAGTTCTCTGCCTAAATCTTTAACAGCTTGATGATGGTAGGAGTTGACCTCAATCTCTTCTCTTTTTAGGATATTAAATAACTTAGTATCTTTTTTAATCTTGAGCGAATGGTAAAGCTCACATACATCTGTACTACAGGAAAGATGACAGATTCCATCTTGATACTCTTCGAGAATATCTTGATATAAGCTACCTCCCAAGGCAATATTCATCAACTGCATCCCTCGACAGATACCTAAGATTGGCATCTCCCGTTGATAAGCCTCTTTAAATAGCTCAATCTCCCATTCATCTCTCTTGCTATCAAATTTAGTCACCTGTTCTATAGGACATTCTCCATATCTATTAGGGCAGATATCATCACCGCCACTTAAGATCAATCCATCTATCATCTCAATATAAGTTTTGACCTCAGCTTTATCTTCAAGTAGAGGAATTAATACAGGAACTCCATCTGCCTTAATAACTGAGCTGATATAATTATAGCTGACTTTATTATATGATTTATTGAATTTATTCTCTTTTTTACAAAAAGTTGTGATTCCAATGATAGGTTTATTCATAGCTTCTTCCCCTTTACTGATTGCTTTTTAATTTAATCTAGTTATACTTATTCTTATACTTAGCGATTGGTGGAAAGGATTCCTGCTAATAAGTGAATACAATTAAAGGCACAGCTTGAAGGCTGTACCTTTATTTAATAGTAACCAATAGATACTTAACCAGTTAGAATTTAGATGTCTTTATATAGAAAGATAAAGCGACACTTCATGTCGAGTGTGAGCTATGAGTGTGAGTGTTGTAAAACTTCTTTTTATTGGGGTCTACTCATACTCACACACCCACTCACGCTAATTTTAAAAGTGTCGCAATAACCAATTAGTCCCTACTTTTAATTGACATCCATATTCATTACTGACTACTCAATTATAATATTATTGTATCCGTTTATAAACTTCATTGACCTTCTTCTTAACATCTAGACCTTCTTTACTTCTACCATATCTCTTATTCTCTATATAATCAATGATCTCATAAATATCAGCTAATAATTCTTCATTATTTATTCTAGCTGATAGTTCTGCCTTAGAGTTAGCCTTGAAACTGATATTATACTTATACTTTATCATTTCGTTAAAGATATGATAAATTTCTTCTTCATCCTTAGCTGTTTTGATCTGTTTATAATATTCCTTTAATCTTTGGTCTTGACTACCTTTGTATCTGTTCATTATTAAATAGACAAGTACTAGCAAAATCAATAGTCCAATTATAGCCAAAGTTACCTTGAAATAACTCTTCTTCACCTCAAAGGTATAATAATCTTCATCAGCTTGATTATCAGTATTAATTTGGGTTATCTCGATACTCTGAGGTGGCGATTGATTAATAGGATTGCTATTTGTAGTTAGACTCTGCTGAGCCTGTTTAGCTTGACCACTAACCTTAATAGTCTTCTCTGCTACAGTTGCATATTCATACTCCTTCCTCTCAGGATTGAAGTAAGGTATCTTGAGCTCAGGAAGGCTAAGCTCACCACTTTTTTTAGGGACAAGAATAATATCAAAGTTCTTTTCAGCATAGTATTCCATCCCTCTAATCTCTTCTTTCTTATCCTTTTGACTCTGATAAATCTCAAAACCAGAGATATCTTTATCTAAAGCCTTATCAAGACTATCTAAGTTAACATCACCTGATAACTTAATATTTAAGGTTGTGGAATCACCATATTTCACTTCATTATCAGCCAAATTACTATCTAATTCTAAATCACCAACAATTCCTGTAAAATCATCAGGTTGACCCTCTTGCGGCAATGGCAAGACCTCAATACTCTTACTTTCTGTCTTAAAGTAAGTAGCTTTGGAAGAACTAAAGAAATCTCCTGTACTAATATTTGCTTGGAAAGGATAACTAGGTATCTCTAAAGTTCCTGTCTTGGTTGGTGTTAAGATAACCTGTCTCACTTCATACTTAATATACTTCTTACCATCAAGATAGACATAATTGGCCTTCAATTGATCTTGATTTTTAACCTGACTGATAAAATCATTAAAGTTAGGATTATCTAAAAATCCATAATTATCGAGATTATAACGAGTGAATAGATCATATTTGAGAATAACCTTCTGTCCAAAGTAGATCTTATCCTTAGATAAAGTAGTTCTAATAAAGATATTGCTATTCTCCTGTTTATGACTAATTTTTCTCTTCTCCACCTTGACCTCTAACTTGTTAGTTCTATAGGTCTTCCCTTTATATTTAACTACCCCCTGTAGGGTAAACTCACCTACTCTTTTAGGCATAATTACATAGTGATATTCTCTACTATAACTTCTTTTCATATTGATGATAGTTGTTTGAGTACCTGATTTTCGAGATAGAACTTCAAAATTATCCAAACCTTCTACTTCAATAAGTTCTGCCCCTTTAGCATCTTTTAATGAGACTACTAGATTGGTACTTGTCCCTTCTGATAAATAAAGATTATCTATATCTAAACGAAATTCCTCTTCTGCCCCAAAAGCTAAAGCAGAGAAGATTAATAAAAACAGTAATGAAGATATTATAATACTGATAATTCTCTTCACAATTTCACCCCCGATTTAAATAACACCTATAATTAATAAAGAGCAGTGAATGGTAAGTAGTGAGAAGCGAGTAATTTTAATTCTCAGCTAATCACCACTTTTCACCGCCTTTATCACCAATCATACTTATCCTCTTGATTATCTCCAGACTCCACCTTTTGGTTATTCTTAAGACTATCCTTTTCTTCCTTCTCTAGTGCTTTTAGTATAGTCAATGCTTCCTCTAGATTCTTTTGTTCTAACTTGCCCTTTTGCTGTTGTGGAGTAGCCTCTTGAGTAGATTTTTTCTGCTTATCGTCTTCTTTATTCTTTTGAGTTTGATTAGCTTGCTTAGAGTTCTTCTCTTCTTGCCCTTCTTTGCTTGCTGATTTTTTATTATCTTGCTGATTCTTCTGTGTTTGCTTTTCTTGCTTGTTATCTTTGCCATCTTGGTTCTGTTGCTTATCTTGAGAATCTTTCTTATCTTGCTTAGTTTGCTTTTTATTTTTATCTTCTTTGTTTTTGTGTTCCTTATTATTTTCTTCTTTTGACTGCTTATCTTGTTGATGCTTTTGCTTCTTTTTCAATTTAGTTAATAATTTATCGACATATTCATAGTTGAACTTCAGCTTTTTATCATTCATATCTAATTTAATTGCTGATTTATAATTATGCAAAGCCTCTTGATAATTCTTAATCTTCTCAGTTAACTGCTTGCTGTGGTCACCTAGTCTCTTATAAACATTTCCTATATTTAGATAGACATCTTTATCTTTAGTTACTTGATTATAATGATTTAATGATTCTTTATATTTCTTTACCTTATATAAGGCATTAGCCAGATTGTAATTTAACTGTTGATTATTTGAATCAGCTTTCAACCCTGATTGATAAACCTTTATAGCTTCTTGATACTTACCTTGCTTATAGAGTTGGTTACCTTTATCTAATAGCTTGGCTATGCTTTTTTGCTCTCCATTACATCCTGTTAATAGGATTACTATCATTAAAATAAAACTAATATAATAAGAGATTCTCTTCATTTGAGACCCCTCCATTCAGGTAAAAAATAGCCTAATAATAAGAATAATAGACCAATAGCTAAGAAATATTGATATATCTTAGTAAACTTCTTAACCTTATCCTTAGTATATTTATCCCTCTTCAATTTGGATATGTCATTAATCAACTGCTTAATCTCATTACCTGTTAAAGAAGCAAGATAAGACTTACCTTTTCCCTGCTGGGCAATTTCTTTTAAAGAGGAGATGTTCAGTTTAGAGTTGACATACTTACCAGATTGATTCCTTTTATAACCAATTCTATCTCCCTGACTATCATATTCAGGAATTAATGCCCCATCTTTAGTCCCTACACCTACTGTATATACCTTTACCCCTTCTAAATTCTGAGCTACCTCTATTCCTGATTGATTATGCTCTTCTCCATCACTAAAGATTATTACAACCCTATCACCCTTAGCAGATTCATCAAAGGACTTTTTAGCCAATTTCAAAGCCGAAGCAATATTTGTTCCTCCTCCAGCAATCATATCAGTATCGATTACCTCTAAGAACATCTTTGCCATATCATAATCATCGGTCAAAGGCATCTGTACATAAGAATCTGAGGCGAAAGGAATAAAGCCCACTCTATCACCCCGTAAAGAATTAAGTAGATTCTCAATACTTTTTTTGGTCCTTGCCAATCTATTTGGCTTGATATCTTCAGCTAGCATACTCTTAGAGGTATCAATTAATATGTATATATCTAAACCAGATTTTTCGACCTCTTGATAGCCCTTAAGAATCTGAGGTCCTAACAGAGAAAAAGCTATCAAAATAACACCCAAAATCATTAAGGTAGGTTTAATTACCTTAAACCTATAATCTATATTAAAAGACAAGGCTTGAATAATTGTATTACGCTTCTGATAGGCCAAAATTAAAGTTATAAGTACTAAAATTGGAATTAAAAAAAATATATAATTATCTGTATTACTAAACTCCACCTTCAAATCACCCCCAACTTAAAACAGTTGACAGTTTACAGTGTATAGTGTACAGTTAAATCCAAAATCCATAAAATAAATATTTAAACTTATTATTACTTTTAAGCATAAAGTCTGTTGTAAAATATATTTAATCTTTTAACTAACAACTATACACTATCAATTATCAACTGAATTTATGGTATTTTAATAAAGAGATACTTTTCTAAAAATAATCCAGCTAAAATCAATAATAGTCCTAATTTAATAAATCCAAAAGCTAACTCTCTATATTCAAAGTAATTATTGACATCAAATTTGGTCTTTTCCAATTTATCAATCTTATTAAATATCTCCTCTAAAGCATTGGGATCTTTAGCTCTAAAGTACTCACCTTGAGTATCTGTAGCAATCTGCTTTAATAATTTTTCATCTAGACCACCCCGATAAGTTTGATATCTAACTTGCCCAAAAAAATCTTTACCAACAGGTACTTTTGTAATATCACTTCCTACCCCAACAGTATAGATCTTAATTCCCATATCCTTAGCTAACTTGGTAGCTGTCTTAGGATTAATTTTGCCTGCATTATTCTCACCATCGGTCACTAAAATAATGACCTTAGATTTGGCGTCACTTTTTTTAAGACGGTTAATTCCAACAGAAATTCCCATTCCAATGGCAGTCCCATCACTATTAACATCTTCTGTACTAGTGCTTGCTAACATTTCTTTTAAGATATTATGATCTAAGGTTAAAGGTACCTTGGTATAAGCTGTACCAGAGAAGATAACCAAAGAAATTCTATCACCCTCCCTACCCTCAATAAACTTACTAATAGTATCTTTGGCCACAGTAAGTCGGTTTGGATCAAAATCTATCGACTTCATACTCCCTGAAACATCTAAGGCTACTACAATATCTATCCCTTCCTGCTTGATATTTCTGAGTTCTTTTCCTGATTGAGGGCGTGCTAAAGCAACTACTAATAGAATAACTCCAGCTAAGATTAGATATCTTCCAATCTTATGTTTAATTGTCTTCTTTAGCCCTGCTTCTTTGAGCAAAGAAATACTTGAAAAACCTATACTCTTGCTCCTTCTCTTCTTCAAAAAAAGATAGATAAATATCGGAATCAAAAATAAAAGATACCAGTGTAAAAATCTAAACATAATTTACACCTTCTTTACTCGCTTCTATCAAATCAACTATCCTAATTAGCTCTTCACGCTTATCTTTCTTCTCTTCTAGGCTGGCCTTTTTGCCTCTATATTTACAGATATCAACAAAGTTCAGCCACTCTTTAATTCGATTTAAATAATCATCTATTTGAGGAATATAATTAATTTCTGCAATGATTTCACTAGAGGTCTTACCTACAATTTTACGGTTAAAGGTTTGCTCTAAATAGTCTTTAAAAGCAAGGGTTAAGAGGACGAAGTAATTCTCATCTTCAAGACTAACCTCCTCTACCTTAGTTCTAAACTGACTATAAACGCTCAACTCTTTTCTACCTCTATTACCAAATATCTTTCTTAAACGTAAAAATGATAATAAGGCAATAATAGCAACCATAACAACTAATAATTTATACAAAGGTGACATTCTCTTAGCTTCCTTTGCCTTTAAATCACCTTCAAAGATATCCTTACGCTTAGTTTCATCTAAGGTTGATGCTACTTGAATCTTTAACTCTTGGTCACCTAACTTAACAATCTTCTTCCCTGCTTTAAAACTCCTAATCGCTATTTTGTATCCTGAATCTGCCTTTTCTAAGCTATCTATCTCAAAATCTTTAAAGGCATCTCTAATCTCTGCTTGAGATAAATTACTCTTTGCAATCTTTAATTCGATTAAATCACCGATATAGATAGCTCTACTTTCAGCATAGGTATAGCTACTAACTAAGACCAGCAAAGACAAAAGTAAAAGCAATAAAATAAAATTTCTTCTCATCTTATCTCATTCTCCTTTTAAAGAATAACATTAATACTTTAACAAAATCTTCATCTGTATAGATAGTAAGTAAATTTCTAGCTGGTAATTTAATAGCTGGCTCTAGCTCAGTTCTACCCTGTAAATTGTCCAAGACAATAGTCTCACCAGTCTCCAAATCTTCAAATTCAAAGATAGCCCCCTTAGGTAATCTCTCTTCAGCTTTATCAATAACTCTAATCAAAATCAAATCATGCTTCTTATCAGTTATCTTCAGCTCCTTCTCATAGTCCTTGTCGAGAAAATCAGAGATTAAGAAGACTATACTCCCCTTCTTCTCTACCCTATTGAAATACTCTAATGCTTTTTTTATATCTGTACCTTGATTATTCGGTTGGAAGCTTAAAATCTCCTCAATGATAGATAAAACATGCCTCTTCCCCTGCTTAGATGGAATCATCTTCTCTACCTTATCGGTAAATAGAATACTCCCTACCTTGTCATTATTCTTCACTGCTGAAAAAGCAAGAGTAGCACCAATCTCAGCTATAATATCCTTCTTCTTAGCAAAACTATTAGAATGGGACATATCTATAAGCAAGAACATATTCAACTCCCGTTCTTCATGAAACTTCTTAATATAGGCCTTGTTCTGACGAGCAGTTACATTCCAATCGATACTCCTAATCTCATCTCCAGGATAATACTCCCGAATTTCATCAAACTCCATCCCCTTGCCTTGGAAAGCAGAACGATAATCCCCAGAAAATATCTCCTCAACAATTCGATTAGATTTAATCTCTATTCTTCTTATCTTCTTAATCAACTCTTTAGAAATAATAATAACTCACCTCCTGAAGTTCAATCACAAGTAACGGGTAACGAGTGACCAGTAAAATAATAATCATTATCAAATTTCTTCACTCTTCACTCTTCACTCTTCACTCTTCACTCTTCACTCTTCACTCTTCACTCTTTCTTCACTCTTCACTCTTCACTCTTCACTCTTCACTCTTCACTCTTCACTCTTCACTCTTCACTCTTCACTCTTCACTCTTCACTCTTCACTCTTCACTGTTTCTATGGTAATCTTACATCATCCAAAATATCAGCAATTATATCCTCTTCACTGATCTCCTCTGCCTCTGCTTCATAACTAAGTAAGATTCTATGGCGCAAGACATCATAGACTACTGCTTTAATATCATCAGGTATTACATAAGCTCTGCCTTCTAAGAAGGCTCGCCCCTTAGCTGCTAAGATTAAATTAATAGAAGCCCTTGGCGATGCTCCACAAGCTATGTATTCATTCTCTTCTCTAGTCTTAAAGATAATATCAAGAACATAGTCCTTTAGATTCTCATCAACATAGATATCTCTGACTATCTCTCTAATCTCAAAGATACTATCTCTACTTAGCAATCTATTCATCTGAATATCTTCCAATCTTCCTTGCTCAGTTATCAGATTAATAACTTTTTTCTCCTCGATCTTGCTTGGATAGCCAACCTTTAACTTCATCATAAATCTATCCTGTTGAGCCTCTGGTAAGGGATAAGTCCCCTGCTGTTCTAATGGGTTTTGTGTAGCTAATACCAAAAAAGGTCTATCTAACAGATAAGTCTTCTCCCCAATAGTAACCTGCTTTTCCTGCATAGCTTCCAATAAAGCCGACTGTACCTTTGCTGGTGCCCGATTAATCTCATCAGCCAGGATAATATTAGCAAAGATTGGACCTTTTTTGGTCACAAACTCTCCTGTATGCTGTTTATAGATCTCTGTCCCCAAAATATCTGCTGGTAATAAATCTGGAGTGAACTGTATTCTTTTAAAATCAACCCCCAAAACCTTAGCGCAGGTGTTGACTGTTAGCGATTTAGCCAAACCTGGTACGCCTTCTAATAATATATGACCACCAGTAAAAATACCAATCAAAATTCTTTCAACCATATAATCTTGTCCTACTACCGACTTGGCTACCTCCTGCTTGACTAAGCTGATTAAATCTTTCTTCTTAGCAACCTTTTCTTCTAGCTGTGCGATATCCATACCTGAAAACAACCTCCTTCAAAATTATAGCTTTATTATAGCAAAATAGCCCAATTAATATAAATTAAATGAGCTATTTTATAAATTGTACCTTATTATTACATTATAAACCTTAATTTTGACAAAAATATGACGATATAGATAATTAAAAATTAATAGCTTAACTGCTGACTTATATTTAGAATAGGCTATTATTTATTTAGGCAACACTTTTTAGCACTATCATAAAGGCATAATAAAAGTCAGTATTATAGACAAACAACTCTAGAATGAAACCTAAATATCCTACTAATTTAATACCTCTAATTCCTTAAACAAAAAAACTTAAAGGATAACTTTCAGCAACGAATCTACGCGAATAAAACCAAATATTTAAAAAATCAATTAATCTTTTACTCTTTAATTCGTGTTAATTCGTTGCTCACCTTTAGCTTTTGACCTTTATTATTTCTCTTTAGACTTGGACACCTATAATACTGACTTTTAAACCTAACTTCTCATCTTAAATTATAAATTCCTATCTCTCTTACAACCTTCCAACCATACTCACCTTTAATCAAATCAATAGCTAAGGATAAATCTTCCTGTTGATTCTTATCATCATAAAAGCAAATTGCTACTCTGGCTGTATTTTCTACTTGATTTCTCAGCTCTAAATCATAGCCTAAATCACCAAAATTATCTAAACTTATTATCTCTATCTTCTCATCTATCTCTCTTAACCTCTTATTATTCTTAAATTGATTTAAAGTTGTATTCTCTTGAACTCTCTTCCAATAGCTTTTGTAAACTACCTCTAGATTATCGCTTAATAGCCCTTGAGCCAAGACCCTTGCAGTAGCAATTGGTGAATAATATAACTCTTTAGCATCCTTAAACCTCTTAATCAGAGTTGTTAAATAATCTACTCTATTATCGAGATTAGGATGGCTAGAAAATAATTCTCCCAACTTCGAATCATTACTACCACCTTCTTTAAGAATATGCATCAGCTCGATAGCACCATAGGAGTCATAGCCAGCCCTTTCGCTTAAAAATACTGAGTATTCATCAGCATCCCTCTCCTGCTCTCGACTATAACCTTTCTCTAATAAATTAAGTCCAATATTTCTGGCTATATCTAAAATATCTTCATATCTATTACCTTTAGTAAAAGCTTCAAAAACTGCTCCACCTACCTGCAACCCTTGGATCAAATTGATACTTTCTGCTATATCATTATTGACACCATGTCCCAGCTCATGAGCGATAACTGCTGCTAACTGATTATCATCTTTTAAACGATCTACCAGCCCTTTAAAAAGTACTAAGTTTCCATCACCAAGATAGGCTGCATTCAAGACAGGTGCATCTATAATATATAGCTTGAAGTTCAAGTCTGGAGCATCTTTAACAGCCTCCAAAGATAAACTATCAAAGATACTATATACCCGATTTCTAGCTGTTGCGTCTAAATAAGCAAGTCCATACTCTTCTTGATACTTGATCAAATTATTCTTTGCAATCTCTTTTTCTAAATTTGAAACAGCTTCTACAGGTAAGCTTAGTAAAAAAAGAGCTGATATTATAAATAATATAGTGGAAAATCTCCTACTATATTTTAACATTTAACCACTCCCTTGCCACTAATTAATTCTTAAAAATCTTCAACTCCAAATTAAGACTGGTCCATTCTTAACTTTAAATAAGTACTCTCCCCAGCTTTAACTCGCACTTCTAGTACTTCTTCTCTATCCCATGACACCAGCTTGATTTTATATATACCACTAGGTATTCCTACAAAATTTGCTTCACCATTGAGTGTATACACAAAATCAAGGCGTTGCTCACCTTGTGGTAAATATAGTCCTACATAAACATCATCTAATAAATTCTCTTGACTATCATAGGTAATTATCTTTAAATCTCCCTTCCCCTCACAGCCTATTAAAATAGTCATTAATATCATCAGAGTCATAATTAGAATTACTCTTTTAACTTTCAAATCCTACTCACCCCTATCTATAAATTAACTATTAACAATTGACCATAGATTTTCTTCAAAATCAATAAAAGTATATCAACTTATTATAATGCTTTGCTATTATAAACTCAAATCCTGCTGTAAAGTTATAGTAATCTAGAATCCTATAACTTTACAAGTGTTGTTATATAGATATTACGATACTTTTTATAATGATAAATTTACTAGCCACAGGTTTCAACCTGTGGAGATGATGACATGTTACACTACGGGTTAAAACCCGTAGCTAAAACTTAAATTGTCCCAATATCCCCATTACCAATCACCTATCACTTACTCCCCTCATATCCTCACAAAATAGACCTCTCTCACCATATAATATTTTATTAGCAATTATCAACCAGATATCTTATTCTTGTAGTTAACCCCACTTACTGATATAATTAATATAAATCGCTTTATTCATATATTACTAATTATTCACTTAAAAGAGATCTAAATTAAGAGATTATTTCTCTTAAAATCCTAATAAAAGGAGAAATTCAATGCTAGAAAAGAATAAGATTTCCAACTTCTTTGATGATTTCTTAAGCGGATCCAATAAAAACTATATAGATCTTCATATTCACACTAATGCTTCTGATGGATTAATCGATACTGATTTCTTGAAAGGATTTTTACAAGATATCCCTCACCTAATCTCAGTTACAGACCATAATAATATTGAAAGTAATGTTTCACTATATGAAAGTAACAAAGTAAATATAGTCCCTGGAATAGAGGTGGGCTGTAATGATGGCTTTGAATTTTTAGTTTACTTCAAAAAAATTGAAGATTTAATTGACTTCTATATTAAGAATGTAGAACCCTTTAAATATAGAAATAAGATTGCTCGTACTAAGCAATCCTATGATTATTATTTAAAAGAAGCCAGAAAATACGATTCCTTCATCTCTATACCTCACATTGCTGGAATGGCACAGAAAAACTATTTAAAAAATAAAGAGTATATTCACCAAATTACTACTAAAGTTGATGCCATCGAAACCTATAATCATACCTTATCTAAGAAGAGAAATTTTATTGCCAAAAGAGTAAGAAAGGGCAAAGACAAATTTGCTACCTTTGGTAGTGATGCTCATATTAAGAAAGAGATTATATCCTTTTATAACTATCAAAATGATAATTTTACTAAATCATTTTATCTTAGAAAAAACTTATATCACTTAGCTTCTATTATCGGACTATTTGGCAAACACCTACATCATTTCTTAGAATTACATTAATACTAATTAAAATATCTAGTAATGATTATCTCTTAAAAATAAGTCAAATTATAATAATAGACAATACTTAAATTTTTAAATATAATTAATATATATAGAAACCGATAAAGATTTCATATTAACAGTTATAGTAATACTAACAAGTTCAAATAATTTTTGCAACGAATCTCACGAATTGACGCGAATTAAAATCAAGAGCTTTTAAATCTTTAATTTAATCTATTAATATCCTAATTCGTGTAATTCGCATTAATTCGCACCCCAAGAGTACTTCTTCGGATGAATTACCTCAAAGCGTTGCTAAATTAATTTAAATTCTTTTTCATGTCCTATATAGATAAGAGCCTAGCTGATATCAGCTAGGCTCTTATCTATATTCTTATTAAAATTTATCAATGAACTCTCTCTATCTCCTCCACGATACCTTCCATTCCCTTCAATCCAACAAACTCTCTTTTATTATTAATCATGACCTTTGGTAGCTTACTGGCATTATAGCTATCAGATAAATTATCAAAGATTGTAGTCTCAACCATATCTGTTCTAATATTCTCATTTATTAATGCTAATTGGTTAGTCAGCTCTGCTAACTGACTAGCATCTGGAGATTCTTTATCTGCAAAGATTTGAATGTGTATTTTATCATCTATATTGGCAATTCTATCCTCCAGCTCTTCAGATAACTCTTCTCTATTTCCTGAAACCAATAATAAAGACTTGATAAACACCTCTAATTGATGGTCTGTAGGCTTAGTATAGAATCTAATTCCAGATTCCTTTCCTTGATTATCTAAAATTAAGATTGCTGGAGCTTTATGAACATCATATTCTTCTGCTTTACCCTTATCAACTCTATAATTATAGATTTCAAGGCTTAATTTATCAGATAAGGTGCTTATCCCTTTTAAAAAATCTTTAGTTTGTTCACAGATGCTGCAATCAATATCTTTAGTAAAGAATAAAATCTTAATTTCATCATCTAAATAAGCTAATCTTTTCTTTAAATAATTCTTATGATTCTTCTCAAAGAAATCCATTATCTATTCCCCCTTCAGTTTAACACCTTAAAATAGAGAATAATATTCGAAACTTCTCTAGCTAACTCTCTTATTAACTTATCATCTGATACTCATTTTTAATAAACTCTTCAAAGCTAAGATCAGACCAATCATCAAGCTCTCGAATCGTATCTTCAGAACTATACATTACCTCTGGAACAAAGGGAACATCAGCTAGACCAGGTTCTGGTATCACCTGAAGAGGTGGCAGATCTAAATTTTCTGTTAAATCACCATTAAAGGCTACTATATATCCATCTTTATCCCTAAAATATCCATTATTAAATGTTCCTACATACTCTCCATCTTTAGTAAAGACCCTTTCATTTTTTATGAAAGCTTGATACTTTCCAGTTACATCATATATATACTTATAATGATAAATTTACTAGCCACAGGTTTCAACCTGTGGTGATGGTGATATGTTACACTACGGGTTAAAACCCGTAGCTAAAACTTAAAGTGTCGCATTATACCCATTAAATTCCACTTTAGACTTACTTTAAACTAGGATAACATCACATTAAACATTATTAATTAATTGTTGCTCATTACTCTTCTCATTTTTGACTTTGACAAACTCTTCCCAACTCAAATCAGACCAATTATTTATAGCACTAGGCATAATTTCAGGAAAGGAAATTGGATCAGGTATGGGGGCCATTGTTGATAAGGTAGGTGCAGGACCTATCTGAGTAGTTGGTAATATCGGTAACTCTTCTGCATTCTCTGTAAATGCAACTATCTCACCTTCCTTATCCCTAAAGAATCCATTCTTAAAGACCCCTAGGTACTCTCCCCGATTATTGAAGACCCTATCATTTTTAATGAATAACCTATGTTCTCCAGTCTCATCATAAATAGCTCCATCTTTCAACCAAGCAACTGTATCTCCATTTTTATCATGAATTGCATCCATAGTTATAAAACCTCCTTAGCTAAATTTAATAATAGAAAATAAAAGTTCAGAATAACTCTTCTAACCTTTTAACCTGCTAACAAGAATTGATCATCTACATCTCTAACACCGATAGTATGATAAGCTGATTCAAAGGCCTCTTGTATAGCTCTTTGACTTTTCAGATTACCACTCAAGGTTACTACCCCTTCTTCAACCTTTACATTTACTTTATTTTCATTGACATACATATTTCTCTCTAAAGCATCACTGACCTTATTAGCAATATTCTTATCTAAATAATTCTCACTAGGCACCACTGTTAATTTATTTTCAATTCCTCTAACTCCATTCAACTTAGAAATAATATCTTCAGCATAGATTGTCTTCCAATAAGCATCTACCGAACCTTCCAATTTGACCCACCCAACATCTACATTGATCTCTATATCTTTAATATCGATATCAGGGCTATCTAAGATTCTATTCTTAACTTTAATCTTAACCTCATCATCGGTAGGCTTAATTGAACTTTGAGGGTACTTAATCTCAAGCTTATTATTTAAATCCTTTATCCCTTCTACAGCCCAGACACTATTTATAGCTGAGCTATTAGCAAAATAAGTAGGAACTGTACCAGTTAAAGTTACTCTCCCTTGATCTACCTTAACATTTATATTCGAAGCATCAACACGACTATCCCAATATAGCTGGTCAATAACATCCTTTTTTATCTGCTCATCTAAGCGTAACATTTATATCATCCCCTTTCAGTCTGATAATTTTTACTCCTATCTTAACTATTAAATACCCTTTAAGATACTAATAAAACTATAACACTGAAAAATTAGTAGATGCTAATGAATACACCTCCTAAATATTACTCTCTATAATTCATTTTAGGAAATAATAGCCAAATAATCAAACTGCATAGATTCAGAATAAGAGAGATAAGACCACCTTATTAGTAATAATAACTATTTAGCTCTGCTTTGTTTACAATCTATAGCTAAAACTCCAATTTACTAGTACAAAAAATAAAATAAGACCACCAAAGATTAAATCTTCAGCGGTCTTAACTATTAAAATATCCTTAGAATTTAAAGGTTCCAGATAAACTGACATAGTCCTCAGAGTCAACAGCTACATTCAAGTCTATAAATGGTATATTGATTCCTAAGCCACCAGTATAAACTCTATCCTGACCATCTTGCTCATAAGCACCCAATCTTAAAGATAATAATCCCGCAATAATTCTCTTCTCTAATCCAATATGATAAATATCTTCTTGGTCTTCTGGCATCTCCACATCAACAGCTACTATTGCCGCAAGTGGATATGGTAACTTAGCAGCTGCACCTAAAGTCACTGTTCTTTCTAGCTCATCTTCAAATCCATAATCTTCATCCCAATCTAATTTAGAAGTAGCATTTCTGACTGTAGCTCCTAAATTAACCATATCAGTTACCTTAATTAATGCTCCAAAGTCAACTCCATAACCAGTAGCTTCACTAGTTTGCTCTGATGATTTAAATTTAGGGGTATTAACATCTTCATTATAGCTATATGTTACAGCATCATAGCGTTTAGATACATATTTAGCATTCATCCCTAGAGCAATAGACCCAATATTTAATGGAGGATTTATAATCTTAGTTCCTAAAGAGACAATTCCTTCTCCAGTTACCATATTTTCAGCATGTTTGGTCTTACTTCCATCTGCTTCAGAAGATGATTTGGTCTCTAACTCACTATTAGCAACTATCCCTAAGCCAAAGCTCTTCAAATTTAGTGCTAACATTCCATTAACATTCAAATCAACATCATCAGGAAACTCTAAACCTTTAACGGCATCAATCTTCTCTTGGTCTGTACCTGCATTCTGTATATTATCGATACTATCAATAAAATCTTGGATTGCTTCTATATCATCAGATTTTGCCTGCCCTCCAAGATTAAGCTCCAAGCCTAATAACCCACTCTGAGTTAACCCCGCTGGGTTCCAATAGACAGCACTAGCATCATCAGCTACAGCAGTAAAGGCTCCTCCCATCCCATAAGCTTTTGACCCATATTTATTAGCTGCAAAAGATGGAGTAGCCATTGTTATTAATAATAATACTACCATTGGCAGAACATAAATTCTTTTCATTTTAATACCTACCTTCCTTTAGTTTATTTTTTTCAGAGATTCTCAGTTGCCTTCCCAATAATAAAAATAATAATCAATTCCCGTACAAAAAAACTTTTAAAAAATATATTTTTATGAAAATCTCTGAATTTATACATCTAATTACATAATTCTACATTTAAGCTTTAAACCCTCTTTTTTATCTACCAACCTTAGTTTAAAAAACAGCTAATATCTCTAATAATTAGCTTAACATAAATTTAGTCAAATTAATGTAAGGGTTGATAGATTATGGGGAGGTTATGACACTTTTAGGAATCAGGAATCAGGAGTCAGGAACCAGTTATCAGTAAAACAGACTGATTCCAAATTTTCGATTACTGACACGAAAATGTCATAATATCTAGCTTTTAAACCATTATAAAAAAAAGAGACACAAGTTATTGTGCCTCTTTAAGATTAACACCATATTCTAATTTAATCCTCTAAGATAATAACCCCTTGGTTGCTAGGATGGGTAATCAAATAATGGGAATCCAAACCATGTTCAGTAAAGATATCTACCATCTTCTTCCCAATCTTACCTTCATCCTCTAGCGCAAAGGCAATTACAGTAGGTCCTGAGCCACTGATGGTTACTCCTAAAGCATCAGCTTTTACTTCTTTTAAAATTTCTGCCAGACCTGGAACTAAATCTTGACGATATGGCTGATGTAATCTATCATCTAAAGCCTCTCTAATCAAATTATAATCCTCTGTCAATAATCCTGTTAAGAGTAATCCAGTATGGCTTAAATTAAAGACTGCATCTTTAAAAGAAACCTCTGCTGGTAATACCTCTCGAGCCTTAGCAGTAGACAATTGGTAGTCAGGAATACAGACAACGGTCTTTAATTTTGCCGGTACTGCTAACTTCTTATAGACTACCTTAGAGCCTTTGACTGTCGAGATCACAACTCCTCCTAAGAGGGCAGGAGCTACATTATCAGGGTGACCTTCTATCTCAGTGGCTAAGTCTACCAGCTGATCTATCGATAGTTTTTGACCTGCCAATTTATTAGCTGCAACCAATCCTCCCACTATAGCCGCAGCACTACTTCCTAAGCCACGAGCTAGGGGAATTCTATTCTTCAACTTGATCTTTAACCCTTGAGGAGAGTATCCCACCTTAGTAAAGACCCTTTCCATAGATTGATAGATTAAGTTACTTTTATCTGTAGCCAATTCATCACTACCATAGCCAACTACCTCAATCTCTAAGCCTTCTTCAATCTCAGCAACCTCTAGCCCATTATACAACTCTAGACTCATCCCTAAAGTATCAAAACCAGGTCCTATATTAGCCGTAGTAGCAGGAACCTCTACTTTAATCATTGTCTATCCCTAACTTGTCCAACTCAAACTTACTATGAATAGCTCTAACTGCCTTTTCTGCCTTCTCTCTCGCAATTAAGCAAGAAACCTTAATTTCAGAGGTACTGATCATCCCGATATTAATCTCTTCTTCTGCTAAAGCCTCAAACATCTTAGCTGCTACACCTGGATTGGTAACCATCCCTGCACCAACGATAGATACCTTAGCTACTTCATTATCACAGAGTAACTCTCTATAATTTAACTCATCCTTCATCTCTTCTAATACCTTCTTAGTCTGCTTAAAGTCATCTTCATCGGTAGTAAAAGTAATATCATTTACTCCATCATAGTTTACATTCTGGATAATCATATCGACATTGATAGACTCTTGTGCTAACCGTGTAAAGACCTTTGAAGCAATACCTGGATGGTCTGGTACTCCTAATAATGATAATTTTACCTCACTTTTATTACATGCTACTCCACTTACAACTATATTCTTCTCCAACTCTTCTACCTCCTTAATAATTGTCCCTGGACTACAAGCAAAGCTAGATTTAACAGCCAACTTGATATTATACTCTTTAGCAATCTCTACTGAGCGTGGATGTAATACATTTGCCCCAAGGCTTGCTAGTTCTAACATCTCTTCATAGGAAATCTCAGGCAACTTACGAGCCTCCTCTACCATCCGAGGATCTGTAGTATAAACACCATCTACATCAGTATAGATTTCACAAAGATCTGCTTTTACTGCAGTGGCTACTGCTACAGCCGTTGTATCAGAGCCTCCACGACCTAATGTAGTAATTTCATTATTGATAGTTACTCCTTGAAAACCAGCTACTATAACAATCTTTCCCTCTGCTAACTCTTTCTCTAGACGATCAGGTTTGATCTCTAAGATTTTAGCCTTACTATGTATATCATCTGTAATGATACCAACCTGTGAGCCAGTTAAAGAGATAACCTCCTCCCCAAGCTCATGGATAGCCATAGCCAATAATGAGACAGATACTTGTTCTCCTGTAGAGATTAACATATCATATTCTCTTCTAGATGGGTTATCAGTAATCTGATTTACTAATTTGATCAACTCATCAGTAGTATCTCCCATTGCTGATACTACTGCTACCATTTGATTTCCTGCTCTCTTTCTCTTTACAATTCTATTAGCAACCCTTTTGATTCTTTCAGGAGTTCCTACTGAAGTCCCCCCATATTTCTGTACAATTAAACCCATTTCTTCTCCTCCCATTCTTTCAAGACAGTTTACAATTTACATTGTAGACTATTACTTATAATCTTCAACTCTAATTAAGCTGGCAACCTCTTTTACATCATCTAAGGCCATAATCTTATCTAATGCTGTATTAAGATTTCCTTCTTTAACCTCATGAGTTACTAAAACCAATGGTACAGTACTATTACTTCTTCCATGTTGAATTACCGATTCAAGGCTAACATGTTGATTGCCTAATAAGCTAGTAACTTCACCTAAGACACCTGGTTTATCTAATACTTCTAATCTAATATAAAAGCTACTCTCTACGTCCGCTCTATCCTTAATCTCTTTTTGAGTAAAGCAAGTACATGGGATTCTACCTTGGGCTCCAAAGTTGATATTTCTAGCTGCAGCAATTACATCTCCAACGATAGCACTTCCTGTTGGCATCTGCCCTGCCCCTGGACCATAGAACATTGCTTCACCAATAGCATCTCCTTCAATAAAGATGGCATTAAAGACATCATCTACCTTAGCTAATGGATGTTCTTTAGGCAATAGAGTTGGATGAACTCTAAGCTCCAATCCTTCATTCTGCTTTCCAATAGCCAATAATTTAATCTTATACCCTAGCTCTTTGGCATAAGTAATATCCTCTTTAGTTATCTTAGTGATACCTTCCATATAAAGATCATCGATATTTACTCTAGATTCAAAAGCAATAGAAGCTAAAATTGCTAATTTATGAGCTGCATCATATCCTTCTATATCCGATGTTGGATCAGCCTCTGCATAACCTAGCTCTTGTGCCTTCTTCAATACTTCACCAAATTCAGCACCTTCTTGATCCATCTTTGTTAGGATATAATTAGTAGTTCCATTCACAATCCCCATTACCTTAGTAAGCTTATTGCCAGCTAAATTCTCCTTTAATGGACTGATAATAGGAATTCCCCCACCTACACTAGCCTCAAAATAAAAGTCAACACCCTTGTCATCTGCAGTAGCTAAGATCTCTTTACCATGCTTAGCTATCAGTTCTTTATTAGCACTGACCACACTTCTACCACTCTCTAATGCTCTTAATACAAAATCTTTAGCAGGATTGACTCCACCAATCACCTCTACAATAATCTCTATCTCTTCATCATTGATCACATCTTCAAAGTTCTCTGTTAATAATCCCTTATCAACTTCAACTGCTAAAGGCTCATTCTTGTCCTTAACTAATATCTTCTTAACTACTAATTTAGCTCCTGATTTATTGGCAATGCTATCAGCATTCTGCTCTAATATCTTATAGACACCAGAACCTACTGTTCCACAACCTAATAAACCTACCTTTATCTCCTTCTTCATTCTCATCTCCTCCTTTTAAGTTCAGTGACGGGTAAACAATGACAAGTATAATTATTATCAAAATCTCTTCACTCTTCACTGTCTTTACTTACTTTTAAAGCTTTTACTGATCAATTCAACTCTTCTAATACCTGGTATTTCCCCTAATTTAGCAATCAAATCTTCTAAAGTGATCGCTAAATTCTTTACCTTAATGGTCATAGTTATATGAGCTACTTGGTCTAAAGGTATATCCTGATTAATAGTCAATATACTAGATTGATATTCTGCTACTTTAGTTAATACTTCTGACAAGACTCCCTTTCTATCCACTACTAACAGTGACAAGGTCACTAACTCCTCTTCTTCCTCAGGAACAAAGGGAAAGATATAATCTTTATACTTATAATAAGCACTGCGACTTAGATTGACTCTCTTAACCGCTTCTTTTATTTGATTCTCCTCACCAGTTTTAAGCAATTCCTTTACTTTTACTGTCTTTTTCATGGCATCAGATAAAATCTCTTCACTAACTATATAAAACTTTTCTTCCATTATATCCTTCCTTCTTAGTTCAAAATTGGATTTATTAAAATAATTTTTTGTTCTCTAAACAAATACATATGTGTTATATATGTGAACAACTGTTTTGAATTATAACATCAACTTTTATAATTTGCAAGGGTTTTTTTCAATTTTAAAAAAGTATTTTCTAAATACTCTTTTAGTAAATTATTAAAAAGCACAGCCATTAATGGCTGTGCTTGAACCTCTTAATTATCATAAATATCAGTACCAGTGCTTTGAGTCAACTCTCTAAACTTATTGATTAACTTAGCAGTATATTCACCAGGTTTACCATTGTCAATCTCCCTACCATCTACTTTAACAACAGGAATTACTTCAGCAGCAGTCCCTGTTAAGAAGCACTCATCTGCAGTAAATATATCATGTCTAGTAAAGACCTCTTCTTTTACTTCCAATCCAAGTTCAGGAGCTACCTCTAATACTACACCACGCTTAATACCCTTTAATGCACCAATATATGTAGGAGGAGTAATCAAGACACCATCTTTAATAATGAAGATATTATCCCCTGTACATTCTGCTACATAACCTTCATTATTTAACATAATTGCTTCTAAAACCCCAGCTTGATTTGCTTCAATCTTAGCTAAGATATTATTTAAGTAGTTTAATGACTTAATTCTTGGATTGATTGCTTCTGGAATGTTTCTTCTAGTAGGTACAGTAACTACAGCCAATCCATTTTGATAGAACTCCTCTGGGTAAAGGGTAATATCACTAGCTATAATAATTACAGTTGGCGTATCACATTTCTTAGGATCCAACCCTAAATCTCCAACTCCCCGTGAGACAACTAAACGCACATAAGCATCTGTTAATTCATTGGCTCTAATAGTCTCTAATACTGCTTCCTCCATCTCTTTAGGAGTCATTGGTATATCTAACATAATTGCTTTAGCTGATTCATATAAACGTTTGATATGCTCATCAAAACAAAATACCCTTCCATTATAAGCACGAATACCCTCAAAAATTCCATCACCATATAAGAAACCGTGATCAAATACCGATATCTTTGCTTCACTCTTATCTACTAATTCACCATTTAAGAATATTTTTTGACTACTCACACTTGTCACATCCTTATTGTTTAATTATTATCTACTATTATAATTAAATTTACACTTATTTGCAAACAAAAATAAAAAGCAGAATAAATAGCTATTAAAACCATTATTCTGCTTTTGAGCATTAAAATTCCAAGATAGATTTAATAATTTAATCACTTTAAATATTTGAGCGGGTCTACTGGATCTCCATCAATAAATATTGTTAAATGCAAGTGAGGACCAGTACTTCTTCCAGTGTTGCCTGATTTAGAGATAATCTGCCCTTGCTTAACATATTGTCCTGCTTTAACCAACAACTTAGAATTATGGCCGTATAAACTAATAACACCATTGCCATGGTCAATAGTAATAGCTTTACCAAAGCCTCTAATCCAACCACTTGTTAAAACTCTTCCTGATTTAATTGCTCTTACCGCAGTGCCTTTCTTAACAGCAATATCAATTCCATTATGGAAACTTCTTTTTTGTGTAATTGGATGTATCCTCCATCCAAAGGAAGAACTTATCCTATTTCTCATTTTAAATGGCCATATAAAGTCCCTTTTGACTCTACTAGTATTTCTAGAAGTTCTTGATAAGTCAATTGCTAATTTGGGGATTTTTATTAGTTGCCCTTCTCTAAGGTAACTTGTCCTAAAATGGTTTAACCTTTTAATAGTTCTAATTGTAGTATGAAATTTACTTGCTAATTTATCCAAGTTATCCCCTTTTTTAACCTTATAAGATATTATCTCATAAAAATCTGTTTCAATTGCTCCTCCTAATGCAGTTTTAGGAATAATTAGCCTTTGATTAACACGAATTAGATTAGATTTTAATTTATTCGCTTCTTTGATTACATTAATTGGAACATTATATGTAGTTGCTAACTGGGATAAAGTTTCTCCAGGTTTGACTTTGTGTTTATCAAAACTGATAGACTCTTCTAATAATTTCCATGTCTTAAGGCCGACAACTCCATCACTTGGTAACTTCGACTTTTTCTGAAAATCAATAACTGAATCTTTAGTTGCAGGTCCAAATTTCCCATCAATAATTATTTTATAACCAAGCATGACTAAATTTTCTTGTAGCTCTCTAACAGCTCTACCTTCCATTCCTTGTTGTAAAACTCTATAGCCAGCCTCAACATTTATTGTATAAGAGCATAATAAGGTAATTAATACAATTATTAGAACAAATTTATTATATTTCACTTTTACTCCTCCCTGTTTGTTATTTATTTGTATTTATTAAGATAACCAACTATTACTGAAGATATAATCAGTTTATAAAAATAAAATCTCTCATTAATTCATTCGACATTTAACAATAATATCCTCCATAAACTTTGGTTATCAAATCTCTTACTTTTTATTACATTAATACTCAAAAATTATTTTTTTCTATTTAATATAATAACTCCTTATACTACTAAAAGAATTGATACAATAGAGAGATATTGCGACACTTTTTATAATGGTAAATTTACTAGCCACAGGTTTCAACCTGTGGTGATAATGACATGTTACACTACGGGTTAAAACCCGTAGC
>NZ_JBSQYM010000112.1:0-9827 GCF_055140805.1 Orenia sp. | reverse complement strand
GGGTTTTAACCCGTAGTGTAACATGTCATCATCTCCACAGGTTGAAACCTGTGGCTAGTAAATTTATCATTATAAAAAGTGTCGTAATATCTCTATATTCTCTCACTTCTTAATAACATACTAATTTATTAATTCTACTTACCCTTCACTGTCCTTTTTATTTTCCCCTTACTTTACTAAGAATTTTCACACTATTCACTAAAATGTCTAATTTTATTGAATTATAAGTTAAGGTGTGTTATGATTTTATTCGTGATTCTTTTCACAAAAAATATTTCAGGGGGACAAACATGGAAAAACGTTATTTAAAGCCAAAAGAAACGATTGACTACACTATCGAATCAGGAGTTAAAAAGATTAATAGAAGCAATAGCATTATTTTATTATCTGCTATTATTGCAGGCATATTTATTGCTATGGGGGCTTTATCTAGTAATACTGCTGCTTATACTATTAAAAACCCTGGTGCTGCTAAGGTAGTAACTGGAGCAATCTTTCCAGTAGGACTTATGTTAATTATTATTGTTGGAGCAGACTTATTTACTAGTAACTGCTTATTGATGATTGGTGCTTTAGAGAAGAGAATAAAATGGGGTAGCTTTCTTAAAGTTTTAGGGCTTGTTTATATTGGCAACTTCATTGGAGCAGTTTTAATTGCTATTATGACTATCTCGGCAGGACAATTTGATGCTGGCAATGGTGATTTAGGAGCCTATCATATTCACCTAGCACTACATAAATTAGAGGCTGGCTTTGGTCAAGCTATTATCTTAGGGACTTTATGTAACATTATTGTTTGTGCTGCAGCCCTTGCTATGTATAGTGCCCAAGACATCACCAGTAAGGTCTGGGGAGGGTTTTTCCCAATCTTTGCCTTTATCATCGCAGGATTTCAACATAGTATTGCAAATATGTACTATATTCCAGCTGGAATTATAGCTAGCAAAAACCCATTGTACTTAGAGGCTGGGCATTTTACTCAAAGTCAATTAGCTAAACTGACTTGGAAACACTTCTTTATTGATAACCTGTTGCCAGTAACTATTGGTAATATTATCGGTGGAGCAGTGGTAATTGGTGTCAGTTATTGGTATATCTTTGCTTATCAAAAAAGTAGTAATTCTATGAAAAGTTCTAAAAGTATTGCAGCTTAAAAGTAATAAAAAATAAGTAGTGAAGAGTAAAAACTATCATAACCTTATTAAAGGAATTCAAATTTTTTAGTTCTTTACTCATCACTGCTCACTCTTTACTGATTACTATCCTTTATAATTCTGCTAAGATTACCTTCTGCCCTTCTTCTTTGTCAACCTCTAGAGCAAAGATAATCGGCTCTACACCTAAAGTCATCCTTCCATCTACTACCTTCATCTGTTTAGCACTGATTAGATTCTCATAATTACCATCAGGTACTGGTACACTAATATCCCCTAATTTCTGTTCCAAATTAAAGATTCCAACCATTAATCTATTATCTAATTGATATGTAGCCACTACTACCCCGGCTCTATCACCATCTAAAATCTCATAATACCCCTTTGCAAAGATTTCATCTTGTTTAATCTTTCCTAAATCCTTTAACAAATCTACATAATATTCATCGAGCAAAGTCCAATCAATTGGGTCAGAATCAAATAAGCTTGGAGCAATTATATCATCAGTCTCTTGTCCCCCATAAATCAAAGTTAACCCTTGTTGGAAGTAATAAAATGCTGTCCAATTATATAAATCCTCTTTTATTGGTAGCCATCTTCTTGCCCGTGCTTGATCATGATTTTCAATGAACCGCATCTTGACATAATTAGCAGGATAAATATATTCCTGCATCCTTACCTTCTCTAAATATTGGCTAAAAGATATCTCTCCTCTCTTATACTTCTTAAAGTATAGGAAGGTATCATAGTCATAACTTATATCAAAAGCCTGATAGATTTCTGCATCTGATAGACCTACAAAACCATTCTTTCTGAGAGCTTTAAGAAAGTCAGGTTCTACACTCTCAGCAAGCCAGATAACTTCCTCTTTTAATTGTGCAACCTCTGCCCGTGCCTGTTTCCAAAAATCTAAAGGAATCATTGGTACTACATCACAACGAAATCCATCTACTCCAAGCTCTACCCAATATTTAAGGGAATCTATTAGATAATCCCATAACTCTTGATTATTAAAGTCAAGGTCTATGATATCATACCAATCACCAACCTTATTACCTATCTCTCCATCGGCAGTACGATAAAACCACTCAGGATGCTCTTCAAATAGCTTAGAATCATGAGCTGTATGATTATAAACTACATCTATCATCAACTTCATATCTCTTTGGTGTACAGCATCGATTAATTCTTTAAAATCATCTAAAGTGCCATACTCAGAATTGATTCCTCTATAGTCTTGAATAGAATAAGGACAACCTAACTTTCCCTTCTTATTCTTCTGCCCAATTGGATGAATAGGCATCAACCATAGAATATTGACTCCCAACTCCTTAATATTATCTAAATCCTTTATCAACCCCTTAAAGTTACCCTGATCACTATGATTTCTCACATAGACTTCATAGATAATCTGATTTCTTAATTCAACCGGTGTATCAATTGCCATCTTAATCCCTCCCATTATTATTACTTATAAATTAATTCGACATAACAAAAACGGTTTCCTTTAACTATCTTTCTATAATTATATTCTTACCCTCCAAAAGATTGATGATACTTAAATTTAAAAAATGCCACTAAGGTATAGATCTCCAATTCTAAAGTGTAATTTAATGGAGAAATTGCGACATTTTTAAAATTAGCGTGAGTGGGTGTGTGAGTGTGAGTAAACCCCAATAAAAACAAGTTTTACACACACTCACACTCATAGCTCACACTCGACACAAAGTGTCGCACTATCTATTGTTTCATTCTAAAGTTGGATATCTATATTAAAAATAGTGGTATTTAAATAATATCTATCAACATATTGATTCCAAAAATAACCAAAATGATTCCACCTAGATAATTAGCATACTTCTCAACAATTCCAAAATTCTTAATATAATTAACTATCATTAACGAAATAGCTGTTAAAATTGCAGTAATTACTGCAATAGTTGTACCATTACTGATTATGGGAATAATATCTAAGTTATACAATACAGAAAAGCCTACTCCAAAGGCATCAATACTCACACTAACTCCCAAAACTATATAGGTCCAAGGACTGAACTCCATGTAAACACAGGCTTCTTGATTCTCATAGCCCTCCTTCAAAAATAAGATACCGATAATTAAAATAATAGCTCCACCTATGTAATTACTAAAATCAAAGATATTACTATTAATATAACTTCCTAATTGAGCACCAAAGATTGCAAACAGCCCCTGGAAGAAACCAAAAGAGAGTACAATCAAAAACTTCTCCTTAGCTCTCAGCCTACTTCCACAGCCTAATCCTAAAGCTACTGCAAAAGCATCTAAAGCCAATGCCATTGCAATTAAAATAATATTTGCCATATAAGCACCTCTACTTTTTCAAAGATTATGCTTAAAAAGTTCCACTTTCTATAATGGAAGATAAGCAGTCTGTATCCTTTATTATTTGATAGAATTATCAATTTATATACTTATATAAATTGATAATTTAAATATATCTTTATAGAAAGAAAAAGTGACACTTTTAGGAATCTGGAATTAGTTATCAGGAACCTGTAAACTATACTGATTCCAGATTCCTGGTTCCCGACACGAAAATGTCGTAATATGCCCATCTTGATATATAAAAGAAAATAGACTATGAACTCATAGCCTATTTTCAAGATTCCAAATTATTTAAATTAAACTTTAAATTTATCGACTAAGCTTTGCAATTTCTGTGCCATAGTAGCTAACTGTTGTGATGAGTTAGTAATCTCCTCAGACATATTTCCGATATCATTAGAAGAGACCATCACCTGATCACTTTTCTCAGCCAACTGCTCTGTAGCTGCTGCTGTTTGTTCGATATGTGCAGTTGTCTGTTCGCTAGAATTTTGAATTTCAATAAATACATCCCCTGTTCTCTTAGCAACCTCCATCCCTTCTTGTGCTTTAACATCTACTTCTTTAATAGAAGCTAAACTTAGCTTTGACTTCTGCTGAGTCTCTTTTACTAATTTATTAATATCATCAATTGCTTTACTAGTCTCTGTTGCCAACTCCCGAATTTCATCAGCTACTACCGCAAAGCCTTGTCCATGCTCTCCTGCCCTTGCAGCTTCAATGGCAGCATTCAATGCCAATAAGTTAGTCTGTTCAGCAATATTATCAATTATCTCTACAATAGTACCTATCTCTTGAGAATTAGAATCTAACTCATTAATAGCTACCTGACTATCCTTAACAGCTTGATTGATAGCTCCCATACTAGCTAGAGTATCTTCAATATTTCTACTTCCAACTTGAGTCTGAGAATTTGATTCTTCTGCCAAGCCTGTTACTTGTTGGGCACTAGCTGAAATCTCTTCAATACTAGATGCCATATCTTCTACTAGTTGATTGGTAGTCTCAATTGTAGCATTTCCTTCTTCAGCACTAGCAGATAGCTCTTCACTATAAGCTGATAAGTCCTCAACATCATTCAATAAATCAATAATTATAGTCTTCAAATTTTCTTTCATCTTATTAAGAGAGGTTGATAATTTAGCAATCTCATCTCCACCATCGATTTTAAGCTGCTCTACTTTTAAGTTACCTTCAGCAATCTCATTAGAGAAGTTAACTGCTAAATTAATTCGCTTAATTATCGATTTTACTATAAAGTAGATGATTATAATAGCTAAGATAATACAAATAACTGTAGTAAATAATATAATATTTCTAAAGTAAGTTAAACTACCTAAGTATTCAGCTGTAGGTATAGTAACAGCAATTATATAATCATTATACTTATCAAAATACATCAACTTCTTCTGATTGTTAAAAGTATATAAGAAATGACCTTCGCCTTGCTTTAAAACCTTCTGACCCCAATCATAATCTGTAATATTCTTACCTATTAAACTACTATCAGGGTGGCTTATTATATCACCTGCTGAATCAGTAATAAAAATATAACCTTCTTTACCAAACTTCATTCTCTTAGTTAACTCACCAATATCAATTCTACTAACCAATTCTTGTAACTCTTCTGGTTTAATTCCAATCTGCACAATCCCTTTCTTATCCTGTCTAGCTACCCCTATATACTGAAACAGATTCTGGTCAACACCTCTTTTTTGTGGCTCTTGAGCTAAACTAAAGTTCTTATTAGTTAACCCTTCTAAAAACGGCTTGGTCTGCTCTGTACTGTTAAAATCAAAACCAATAAATTCAGGAATATTAGTCCAGCGTAATATTCCCTGTTCATCTATTATATGAATCTCTGGTATATTGAGATCATTAGCTATTTTAGTAACTTCTGTATTTAATTTACTCTCTGGAACATCTTTAATATCTTCACTCACCATCTTTGTTAACATAATTAGGTATTTATTCAGTGCTTTCTTAGTTATCTCTACATCCTCACTTCTCTCATCTATACTTACCTTTACCTCATCAATCTTAAGTTCCGCCCTATCTTTAATCAGATTATTTAAGGTATTCTTCTGTAAATTGTATCCCATGATTCCAACAATTGTAGTAGCTAACAATATCATAAATAGTGTTGGTACTAGAAATTTAGCTAGTATTGTCTTATTAAAAAATTTCATTGCCACCCCTCCTATAATTTAGAACGAAAAGTAATTAGTTATATAAGCCACCTTGTTCTTCCTTTGATATATAATTCGACATAAAAGATCTTAAACCTCCAATATAATAGGGGAATTTTATCAAGAAATAGTGAATAATTAGCCATTTCTCTCTAGAATAATATTTAACTATAGGTATGTGAATTAAAAATGAAACTTAATGGGGATATTGCGACACTTTTAAAATTAGCGTGAGTGGGTGTGTGAGTGGGTGTGTGAGTGGGTGTGTGAGTGTGAGTAAACCCCAATAAAAAGAAGTTTTACACACACTCACACTCATAGCTCACACTCGACAAAAAGTGTCCCACTATCTCTCTATAACATCATGGTTAAATTTTATTCTAGATTCACATACCTATAAATACCTTAAACCTAGTTACTGAACATAAAAATCAGGGAGTAATTTACTCCCTGATTTAAACATATTATATTATTAAATTAATCGACTCTCTGCTCTAAATCATCTATTAACTTTAAATATTTATCCTGTATACCCTGCTGGCTAGCTATTATTTCAACTTTATTACATGCTTCTTCTACCTCTGCTAAAGATTCTTTACTTAAATTATTTTCACCATAAGTATAGATAGCATTATCCTCTTTATCAATATGTCTATATAATAAATCTGTATAAGCAACAGCATTAGCAATAATATCTACTTTAGATTCTGCATTACCTTCTTTAACCGATTTTAAGGCTTGCTCTAAATTGTAAATAAATAGCCTACCCAAATCATGCTCTGAGAACATAGCTGCAACTGGACCACTGGCCAAAGGTTCACCTAACTCTTCAGATAACTTCTTAAAGAGTATCTCTTCTTCTTTATTATGATGATGCTTATCAGCATAATTTCTAATAAAATCAATCCCATCATAAAAGGATTCAAAGTCGACCTCTCCACTCTCAAAAACCTTAACAGATAACTTTCTAAGCACTTTTAAAACCCTTTTGATATTATTATGTTCTGCCACCAATAACTTTATAGATTCCATCTCATTACCTCCTTATTTATAGATCCAAGTATAAAGTGAAACTTAATGAGGGTATTGCGAAACTTTTAAAATTAGCGTGAGTGGGTGTGTGAGTGTGAGTAAACCCTAATAAAAAGAAGTTTTACACACTCACACTCATAGCTCACACTCGACACGAAGTGTCGCACTATAGAAATATAGCGACACTTTCGGTATTAGGTGAATTAACCCCAACTACCTCAATCTCTAACTCCTAACCAGCAAAGTAGAAAGTTATAGTCTAATTTACCTTTTCATTTAGAGCTTTCATCATCTCATCAAGATCAATTCCATGTACCATTACAGCTTGTTCAATTGCTTCACCTGTAGCTGTTGGGCATCCTAAACAGTGCATTCCAAAACTCATAAAGACCTCTGCAGTCTCTGGATATTTTCTTAATACCTCTGAAATAATATCGCTCTTTTCAATTTTCATAATTAACCCCTCCTAATTTATTTAAATTTTTAATTACTCTCTTAGCTTTCCTTACTTACAATTACATTATAAAGAATCTTTAACCATCTTTATATGATTTTAATCACATTAATGATAAGTATTTTTAATACTTATCATTAATCTAACTTTCTTTTCTCTTATAGAGATTGAAACTATAGTCATAAGGGTTTTGCTTATCCTTAACTCCTTGCTGAGTTGAGACCTTCTCCCAAAGTTCTAGATTTATTGGAGGAAAGTAAGTATCCCCTTCAAACTCCTCTTCTATCCTTGTGATATATAATTTATCTGCATAGGGTAAGAATAACTTATATACCTCTGCTCCTCCACAGATAAAAACTTCCTCATTGCTCCCTTTAAATTGCTTTAAAAGCTCTTCTTTAGAGTGAACTATCTCACAGCCTTGTTGAGCATAAGCTTTATTTCTCGTTAGAATAATATTTCGTCTATTTGGAAGGGGCCTACCAATAGATTCGAAAGTCTTTCTTCCCATTACTACTGGATGATTTAAGGTTTTTAGTTTAAAGTACTTTAAGTCAGAAGGCAAGTACCAAGGTATTTCATTATTATTTCCTATTAAATTATTCTGGTCTATAGCTACTATTATTGATAAAGTCATTTCTAGTCCCCTTTCTTTAAAATTATTAACTATTTTAATGTTGTTTAGTATTTTATCATATTTGTCAATAGATTCATAGCTGATCATAAAAAAGGTTATCAGCAACTGCTGATAACCTTTTTTAACCTTAAACGCTGAATTTTTGCACAAGATCTCTTAATTCCTCTGCCAATTGAGCTAATTCTTGGGAGGAATAAGTAATCTCTTCTGACATATTATTAACCTCTTGGGTAGCTGTTGAAATTTTAGTACTGTCTGAGGCTAGGTTGTGAGATAATGCCGATGATTGCTCAATTTGGGCACTGATCTCTTGACTAGATTTTTCAATCTCTTTAAATATATCTCCCGTCTCAGTAGCTATATTCTGTCCATCTTGAACTTTCTTTTCGACTAACTCTATAGCTTCTAACCCTACCTTAGATCTCTGTTGTGTCTCTTCTACTAACTTAGCTATCCTATCAGTAGCTTTGCCAGTCTGCTCAGCCAATCCTCTAATTTCTTCAGCTACAACAGCAAAGCCATGGCCATGTTCACCTGCTCTAGCTGCTTCAATCGATGCATTTAACGCTAATAAATTGGTCTGTTCTGATATACTAGTAATCAACCCTACTATCTGACCAATCTCCTTTGATGTACAATCAAGGTCATTGATAGCTTTAACTGTATCTACCACCGAACTCTTTATATCTTCCATACTGAGTAGAGTCTTCTCTATATTTTCTCTACCAATAGTAGTCTTGGAACTCGATTCTAAAGCAAAACTACTTACCTCTTCACTACTACTTGAAATTTCCTCAATACCTGCCGACATAGTTTCAATTAATTGATTGGTAGTCTCTATTACAGCATTTCCCTCTTGGGCTGATGCTGATAACTCTTGCCCATGACCTGAGATTCTCTCTACACTGTCCAATAAATTGATAATAATCTCTCTTAAGCTATCTTTCATCTGATTAAGAGAAGTAATCAATTGACCCAATTCATCTTTTGTATTATACTCTAATGATTCTAAATCCAACTTGCCTTGGGCAATGAGATTAGCAAACTCTGCTGCTTTCAAGATAGGTTTAGATAATCTAGTAGAGAGAAGATATAAGAGTATAGAGATGATAAGAGTTAAAATAATGATTATAGCACTGATATTATAAAAGGAATCAGTAACCATCTTGTCAACAAACTCTTTAGAAGCCCCTACATACCAGATACCAATTATCTCTCCTTGCTTATTTCTAATTGGAGTATAGCCTGTCTGATATAAGTGACCTACTACATTGGCCTCACCATAAAAGTCTTCTCCCTCCTTTAAAACCTTCTGCTTAACAATATCAGAAACAACTGTTCCTACTGCCCTTTTACCATCTTTTTTAACATTAGTAGCCACTCTAGTATCATAAGCAAAAATAGTTACAGTATCATTGGTAAGGCTTCCAACATAGTCAACCATCTGATAACTACCATTAATTAAGGTCTCCCCTTTATAAAGCTGGTCTCCCTCTAATCTCCAATCTCCAGGATATCTTTGATCAATAATACTATAACCTGTTGCTAAATCAGTCTTTACCTTCTCTAATACAGATTCCTTAGCATTTTTAGTAATAACAATTTTCACAGTAATTAATACACTCACTGATACTACTAGCATAATAGATACTAAGATTATAACTAATTTCTTTCTTAACGATATTCCTTCCCCCATAAATTGCCCCCTATTTTAAATATAATTAATTTGATTTAATTAATTATATTCTATTTATAGCTACAATTTCCTGCTAAAAACAATAAATTCTATATTAAATTTAGCTTATATGTATTAAAAACACATACTAAGGATTATTTTCACATTATTTTATTAAAAACATGGTTTCTTCAATAAGAACAAATTGGGCTACGCCCACTCTTCTACTCAAAGCCTTAAAAATAATTCAAAACAATTTTTAGCAACGAATCTCACTAATTTACGCGAATTTAATTCAAAACATTTTTAAGACCTAATT
>NZ_JBSQYM010000111.1:0-10001 GCF_055140805.1 Orenia sp. | reverse complement strand
GTATATAAGCCCATCTTATAATGTCTACTAGAGGTATGTATTTAGATATTATAAGATGGGTTTTTTGTTTAGGTTAAGGATATATCTTAATAAAAAATCAGGTAATTAGATAGGAATATAAGAGATTATTCTAAAGAAGGGGGGTGAGGGTGTTATTTAAGTGAGAAATAACTATTATAAGTTATATAATCTTCTCTATCTTTATAAAAACTATAAAAAGAGGGAGTGGGAACATGAATAAAAGAGTATTAACGATATTTATAATTGGGATGTTGATTATTGTCTTTTCAGCATGTAGCAATGATGAAAAGATAACTGAAAAAGTAAGTAAAAAAACACCCCCTACAGCAGAGGTAACTGCTGAGGCTAATAGAAGGTTAGCAGGAAAGCTTACTCTTGATCAGATGTATGTTTATAAATCTCTATCAAATTATCAGCAGGCACCAGAACTTGCTGGTTTAGTAAGTAAAGGAGAATTAGCTCCTCTTAAAGAGAGACTACCTAAAAGTCCAGCTGTTATTCAAAAAGAAATGATGTCTGATGGCATTGGAGAATATGGTGGAGTTTGGAGAGATACCTTTGCAGTACCAGTAGAGAGTTGGAACTGGGCAGCAGGGCATACTCAAGGATATTTTGGAATTAATCAGATTGTTCAAGAAGGGTTAGTTGAATTAGGACCAATGTGGATGATGGCTAAGCCACAAGTTCTTCCTCGATTAGCAACTGATTGGGAATGGTCTAAGGATGGAAAGGCTTTAACTATGCATTTAATCGAAGGAGCCAAATGGTCAGATGGGGAGCCTTTTACGGCTGATGATGTATTATTTACTTATAATCATATGATTTTAGATCCTAAAGTCAGCAGGAGTATAACCTCTGCAACTACTTGGACCTTTGCTGGTAAGGTTACTGAGCTTGAAAAGGTAGATGACTATACAATTAAATGGCACTTTGGAGTAGCTAAGCCTGTTGCTGCCCTTTACAATATGGTTGGTAATAATAAGTTTGCTATAGCACCAGCTCATATTTATAAGCCACAGCATCCTGCTTTTAATAGTAAGATGAGTTATAGTGATTTTGAAAATATAGCTCCTCCAACTAAATTACCTGTAGTAACTATGGGACCTTATGTTCCAGTAGAATACAGGACAGGACAGATGCTGATATTAACTAGAAATCCTTATTTCTGGCAGGTAGATGAAGAAGGTAAGCAGTTACCATATTTTGATGAGGTCTGGTTTACAGAAGCTAAGTCTGGAGAGGTTAGAACCTTAAATTTAATTAATGGTTCTGGTGATAGGACTAATATTGAGAATCCAAGTACTTTTTCTATGATTAAACAGGCTACTTTACAAAAAGATTATATTGATATTAACTTTGGTCCTTTTGATTCTGGATATCATGTCTATGTTAATATGTCAAAGTATGCTAGTGTAAAAACTGAAAAAGATAAAGCTAAACGGAATTTATTTAGAAATACTGAATTTAGAAAAGCATTATCTTATGCAGCTAATCGTGAAGGAATAGCTAAAGTTTTATTCCCTAATCCCCGATTTGTTCAAGCTTGGTATGGGGCATATCCATCAGGTTCTATTTATTATAATGATGAAGATGTTACTGCTTATAAGTATAATGTTGCTAAAGCCAAAGAGATAATAGTAAAATTAGGTTTTAAAGATACTGATGGTAATGGAATTGTAAATTGGACTGAAGGTGTGCTAACAGGTGAAGATTTAGTTATTGTAGCAGAAATGAGTGCTGACCAAGCTGCTAGTATCAGTATAGCAGAGGCACTAATTCCAATGTATAGGGAAATTGGGATTAAGCTAGTGGTTAAGCCATTACAAGGAAATGTAGCTAATCAGAAAGATATGATTGGTGACTATGATCTAAGAATTGTCAGAGAAGATGCAAGAACTGTTCCTGATACTAAACCAGAAACACTTGGACCAGTTAATGAAAGTGCTCCTTGGTGGCATTTGACTGCAAATGATGGCAACAGGGATTTATTAGCTTGGGAAGAGAAACTAGCTGATTTATTAAGACAATCTCAAGTAACAATAGATCCTGATAAAAAAGCAGAGATCTTCTCTCAGGTTCAACAGATATATACTAAAAATTGCTATACCATTCCTCTTATAGAGGTAAGACGTGGAATTGGAGTTAATAATAGAATTAGAAATATTGCTCCAGATACTCCCGCTTATCAATACGACTGGACTTTGTCTAACTTCCCACTTGAGATTCTGTGGACACCAAAGGCAGAACAGAAGACACCACAGCACCATGATAAGATTGTTATACCAGATAGCTATAAATAGATTATTTTTATGCTATAGTAATTTGCTTGGATGATTATTCTTCAAGCAAATTACTAATTCTATACAATTACGAAGGGGGAATAAAAATGCTAAGTTATATTCTTAGAAGAATCTTATATGCAATTCCTTTGTTAGTAGTTATTAGTTTTATCTCCTTTATTATTATTAATCTACCTCCAGGAGATTATTTAACTACTTTTAAAAGTACCTTAATGTCTAGAACTGGGATATCTAAATTGGAAGCTGAAAGAATAGCAGCAGAGGTGGAAAAAAAGTATGGTCTTGATAAACCTTTTATAGCTCAGTACTTTAACTGGATCAAGAATATAGTATTAAAAGGTGATTTTGGTTATTCTTTCAACTACAAACGACCAGTTTCAGAAGTAATCTGGTCTCGTTTAGGGATGACTATGTTGATTGCTTTAGGGGCTCATATGATTTCAGTAGTAGTAGGGGTGATAATAGGAATCTTCTCTGCTATTTATAAATATGGAGTTATAGATACCATTTTTACAGTACTATCTTTTTTAGCTCTTTCTGTTCCTCCATTCTTTGTGGCTTTAGTATTAATGTATTTAATTAGTGTAAAAGTTGGTGGACATGTAGGTGGATTTTTCTCTCCAGAGTATGTAATGGCTGACTGGAATTGGGCTAAATTTATAGATTTCTTAAAGCATATTTGGATACCAATATTTGTTGTTGGTTTAGCTGGAACAGCTCGGAATATGCGAGTGATGAGGACTAATTTATTGGATGTTTTAAATCAACAATATATTATGGTAGCACGGGCTAAAGGTTTAAAGAAGAATTATGTTATTTTCAAGCATGCTCTTAGAAATGCGATTCAACCGATAGTAATGTATTTAGGGATGTCATTACCATTTTTAATTCAAGGTGCGATGGTAAGTAGTATTGTTTTAAGCTTACCGACTACTGGACCGATGTTCTTTACTGCTTTAAATACTCAAGATATGTACTTGGCTGGTTCTTTTCTAATGATGCTCTCTGTAACCCTAGTTATTGGTAATCTTTTATCTGATATCTTACTGGCATTAGTAGATCCGAGGGTTAGCTATGAGTAATGAACAATTAAGTATTCCAAAAGACCAGCAGAGTATGAATGTAGTAGTAGAAGAGAGGGTTAAGGTAGAGAGCTTTAAGGATAAGGTTATTCGTAGATTTAAAAAGAATAATTTAGCTGTAGTTGGTTTGGTATTAGTAAGTATAATTATCTTAATTAGTTTATTTGCTCCTTTGTTAAGTCCTTATGATTACAAAGGTTCGAAAGTAGCTAATTCTTATTTACCACCTCAAAGGATACATTTTATTGATGAAAAGGGAGACTTTCATTTGCGTCCCTTCGTGTATAAGCTTGAAGAAGGAATGGATCCTGACACTTGGGAGCGAACATATGTAGAGGATACTGCTAGAAGATATCCTATTAATTTCTTTGTTAGTGGATGGAGTTATAAAGTCTTAGGTCTTTTTAAGATGGATTTACATCTATTTGGTGTAGAAGATCAGGTGACATTCCATATTCTGGGGACAGATCAATTAGGGAGAGATTTATTAAGTAGGATTATTTATGGGAGTAGAGTTTCGGTGACAATTGCTTTATTAGGAGCAACAATAACTGTCATAGTTGGTTCAGCAATTGGGGCTATATCTGGTTATTATGCTGGAAAGGTTGATATGATAATTCAACGAATTATTGAGATGATTAAGATGTTTCCTAAATTGCCATTATGGATGGCTTTAAGTGTAGCAATTCCAGCTGAATGGCCTCCTATGGCAACATTAACAGGTATTATCTGTATTTTTGCTTTTTTAAGCTGGACAGATTTAGCTAGAGAGGTCAGAGGAAAGGTGCTCTCTTATAGAAATACGGAGTTTGTTCTTGCTGCCGAGACCTTAGGGGCTCCTACCTCTTATATTATCATTAAGCATATATTACCAAATGCATTGAGCCATATTATAATAATTGGAACCATTACAATTCCTCAACTTGTTTTATCAGAAAGTGCATTAAGCTTTTTAGGGTTAGGTTTACAGCCACCAATGGTTAGCTGGGGAGTATTATTAAATAATGCTTCTAACTTACAAACAATTAGTCAGTATCCATGGTTAATGATACCGGGATTATTTATATTAGTTACAGTTCTTGGATTTAACTTTTTAGGAGATGGACTCCGAGATGCTATCGATCCATATGGAGATTAAAAAAGGATAAGGAGGTAAGCTTATGAGTACAGAAGATATGGTGGCTAATATGAAAGATGATAAATTATTAGAAATTAAGAATTTAAGGACTCATTTTCATACTCCAGAAGGTAAGGTGCGAGCAGTTGATGGAGTTAATTTAGTTATACCTAGAAATACTAGTGTAGCTTTAGTAGGAGAAAGTGGTTCAGGTAAGAGTGTTACTTCTAAATCGATTATGGGCTTATTACCCCAGCCTCCAGCAGAGATAACTGGTGAAATATTATACCATCAGGGGGATAAATCTATAAATTTATTAGAGCTTGATCCTGATGGTGATGAGTATAGTCAGATTAGAGGTAATGAAATCTCTATGATCTTTCAAGATCCAATGACCTCTTTGAATCCAGTATTCACCATCGGAAATCAGATTATGGAAGTTATATTGCGCCATACTGATTTGACTAAAGCTGAGGCAAAAGAAAGAGCAATTGAGTTATTAGATAAGGTAGGGATTGCAAATCCTAGACAGAGAGTAGATGAATATCCTCACCAGTTTAGTGGAGGAATGAGACAGAGAGTGATGATTGCTATTGGTCTTGCTTGTAATCCAACTTTATTGATTGCTGATGAGCCGACTACAGCTATTGATGTTACTATTCAGGCTGGAATACTTGAGTTAATGAAAGAATTACAGGAAGAATTTAAAACATCTATGTTGATGATTAGCCATGATCTAGGTGTTGTTGCTCAAGTAGCAGATAAGGTAGCTGTAATGTACTTAGGAGAGGTAGTAGAGTATGGTGATGTGCTGGATATCTTCCATTCACCACAACATCCTTATACTAAAGCATTATTAAAATCGATTCCTATCTTAGGTCAAAATAGGGGTAGGGAGTTTGAAGTTATTGAAGGTACAGTTCCAGATCCTTTTAATATACCAGTTGGATGTCGATTCCAGACCCGTTGTAATAATCAGTGTCCTAGCAAATATCAAAATCCACCAATGATTGAAGTAAAGCCAGGTCATATTACTAAATGTTGGTTATATAAGGAGGATGAGAGCTAATGGCAGTAGAACTTGAGAATAATTATAGCCAAGAAGATAAGGATGTAATTATTGAAATTAGGAATTTAAAGAAGTATTTTCCAATCCAAAAAGGAATCTTTAAAAAGACAGTTGCTCATGTTAAAGCAGTTGATGATGTAAGTATTAAGATTAAAAAAGGTGAGACTGTAGCCTTAGTTGGAGAGAGTGGCTGTGGGAAGTCTACCCTAGGGCGTTGT
Organism: Orenia sp.; assembly: GCF_055140805.1. Lineage (NCBI taxonomy): Bacteria > Bacillati > Bacillota > Clostridia > Halanaerobiales > Halobacteroidaceae > Orenia > Orenia sp. Next base: position 4,194 of record NZ_JBSQYM010000111.1, on the reverse strand, counting down.
GTAATGAAGATCTATGATTCTACTGCAGGGGAGATTAACTATTATCCTAAGAAGCCAATTAAAGATAAGAAAAAGCTAGATATTGCTGATATCGAAAGAGAATATTTAGCTAAATTGCGAGAAGAGATACAGATGATCTTTCAAGATCCCTATTCTTCTTTGAATCCAAGAATGAATATTTTAGAGATTTTAAGTGAACCTTTTCGTTTTCATAGTAAGAAATGGACTAAAGAAGAGATCAGGGATAGAGTGGAATATTTATTGGAGGCAGTGGGCTTAAGAAGTAGTTATTTAACTAGATTCCCTCATGAATTTAGTGGAGGGCAGTTACAGAGAATTGCTATTGCTAGAGCCTTGGCTTTAAATCCTGATATTATTGTAGCTGATGAGCCGGTATCTGCTTTGGATGTCTCTATTCAGGGGCAGATAATTAATTTAATGAAGAAACTACAAAAAGATTTAGGATTAACTTATCTTTTTATCTCTCATAATTTGGCTTTAGTTGATAGAATTGCTGATAGAATTGTGGTTATGTATCTAGGAAAGGTCATGGAAGTAGCTACTACTAGTGAATTAGTCAGTAATATTAAACATCCTTATACAGAGGCTTTATTATCTGCAGTGCCGATTGCTGACCCTACTATTAAGCAGAAGCGGATTATCCTATCAGGAAATATACCATCACCGAGCAATCCACCAACTGGCTGTGTGTTCCATACAAGATGCCCTTATGCCAAGGAAAAGTGTAAAGTAGAGGTACCTGTATTACAAGAAGTAGTTGATGGGCACCAAGTAGCTTGTCATTTTAGTGAAAAGCTAAATTTACAGAAGATAAATCTATAAAATTAATTTTCAAAATTTGTTTAAATAAATAGAAATAAGTTGACAGAGGAAATTTTGTTATATCAAGGCAGAAAGGAGGTGAACTCCTACAAGCTACAAGTATAACTTAGATTAAAAATTATTTGAATATTTCAAAAATAATCATTACAAAATAAAAGGGGGAAAATAATAATGAGAAAGATTTCTTTATTACTTACATTTGCTTTAGTTATAGCTGTAACGGTACCAGCATTCGCAGTTGTAGACAATGTGGAGATTACAGGAGAGGTTGAGACTATTTTTGAGATTGGTCACTATGGGGAGGATGAGGATACCACTGCTGAATTATGGCAAGAGGGGGATGTGCTAGATATTGATTTGCCTGAAACAGGAGATAGAAAGGATGGCGATGATTTTCCTGCTGAAAAAGCATTTTATCAAACAATTGGTCTAAATATCACAGGAAATGTTGATAATATCAAATTCGACTTAGCTGTAGACACTATTACCAATAGTTTTGCTGAGGCTACTCGTGTACCTTATAGCAATACCGGTTATGATTTAGGTGAAAATGATGATACAAATCAGTTCAAAATGGATACTGCTTTATTAACAGTCACTAATGATGTTTCTACACTTAAAGCTGGGGATTTAAATGGTACTAAGGTAGATAAGTATTTCATCAATGATGAAGATATGGAAGGGGTGGATATAACTACAACTGTTGCTGATGTAGATGTAAGATCTTTTGTATTAGGTAAAGATGAAAAAGAAGATGATTTCTATGGTGTGACTGTAGCAAAAGATTTTGGTGCTACTAAGCTTACTGGTAAATTATATCATGCAAGAGAGGCTGCTGAGAAGGTTACTGACTTAGCTCTAGAAGCTAATGCGACTGTTAGTAATGCTTTAACAGTTAATGGTCAGCTGGCATTTAATAGCGCAAAAGAGGCTGATACAACTTCTTCATTCTTCAACGTAAATGCTAACTATGTACTTACTGATATGGTAACTGTACGTGGTGAGTTTGAAACTGTTGGAGAAGATTTTGTATCCTATTATAATGATTTGGAGAAAGATGATGATTACAATAAGTTTAATGTTGGTAGTGACTTTGCATTAAATGATAACAATACTTTAAAAGCCGATTATACTGTATATGATCATGCTAATGATCCTGAAAAGAAGAATGCTATTAAGTTAGCTTTAGACAATACCACTGGAGCATTTACTAATACTGCTTCTGTAGAGTTTATTAAAAATAATGGTTATGAAGAAAATACTGATATAACTGTTCTTACTTTAAAGACTGAATATGCTATGAGTGATATTACTACTGTAACTGCTAAATTAGTAAATCAATCTGCTGATGATGTATCTGCTAATAATGATTATGTTAAATATACTTACTTAGCAGCTGGTTTGGATCATAAATTATCTGACAATATTAGTTGGAATACTGAAGCTAAATATATTACTGGAAGTAATTGTGATGATACTGATGATGGAGAAGGTAATTCTCTAAAAACTAAATTAAAGGTTAGTTTCTAATTTAAATTAATTAAGCTACAACCTTCTAGGTATTCTCTAGAAGGTTGTAATTATATTAGATTAAACTAATTTATCGGTTTATTAATAAATAAAATAGGAGAGTGATATTATGCCATTTAAAGTGACCTTTATTGGAGCCGGAAGTGTAGGTTTTACACGGAATTTATTGAGTGATTTACTAGTAGTTGAGGAATTTCATGATATTGAAATTGCCTTTACTGATATCAACCAAAGAAATTTAGAGATGGTAACTCAGCTTTGTCAAAGAGATATTAATGAAAATGGTCTTGATATTAAGATAATGGCTACCACTAATAGAAGGGAAGCTCTTAAAGATGCTCGTTATGTGATTAATGTAGTTAGAATTGGCGGTTTAGATGCTTTTAAATTAGATATAGATATTCCATTAAAGTATGGTATTGACCAATGTGTTGGTGATACTCTCTGTGCTGGAGGAATTATGTATGGTCAGCGAGGAATTGCTGCAATGTTGGAATTTTGTAAGGATATTCGTGAGGTTAGTGAGCCAGGTTGTATTATGTTAAATTATGCTAATCCTAATGCTATGATTACTTGGGCATGTAATGAGTATGGTAAGGTTAAGACGATTGGACTCTGTCATGGTGTGCAGCATGGACATCAGCAAATAGCAGAGGTATTAGGTCTAAAACAGAGTGAAGTAGATATTATCTGTGCTGGTATCAATCACCAAACGTGGTATCTTCAGATTAAACATAATGGTGAGGATATGACTGATAAATTATTAGAGGCATTTGAAAATCATCCAGAGTATAGCCAGACTGAGAAAGTAAGAATCGATATGTTACGCAGATTTGGTTATTATAGTACAGAATCCAATGGACATTTAAGTGAATATCTACCTTGGTATCGTAAGCGCCCTGAAGAGATTAAAGATTGGATAGACTTAAGTGATTGGATTAATGGTGAGACAGGAGGATATTTAAGGGTCTGTATTGAAGGGCGGAATTGGTTTGAGACTGATTTTCCTAATTGGTTACAGCAGCCTGCTAAAGAGTTTAGTGCTGAAAAGCGTAGTGAAGAGCATGGTTCTTATATTATAGAGTCTTTGGAGACAGGGAGGATTTATCGGGGGCATTTCAATGTGATTAATAATGGAGCAATCACTAATTTAGCTGATGATGCTGTGGTAGAAGTACCAGGCTATGTTGACGCTAACGGAATTAATATTCCTCAAGTAGGTGATTTACCGTTGGGATGTGCTGCTGTTTGTAATGCAAGTATTAGTGTTCAACGTTTAGCTGTTGAGGCGGCTGTTAATGGAGATGATACCTTGTTACGTCAAGCGATGATGATGGACCCCTTAACTGGAGCAATCTGTAATCCACCTGAAATCTGGCAGATGGTAGATGAGATGCTAGTAGCACAAAAAGAGTGGTTACCACAATATCAAGAAGCAATTGCTAGTGCCAAAGAGAGATTAGCGTCTGAAGATTTAATTGAGACTGCTGAAGGATATCAAGGGGCTGCTCGCCTAAAAGTTAAGACTGTAGAAGAGATGAAGTCTAACCGAGAAGAAGCAACTAAAAATGCTAGTAATGCTAATAAAGCCAAAGATAGAATATCTGTTGATAAGTAGTTATTATAGAACCTAAGCCTGATTACTATAATTATTTAATGGAACAAATTCAAAAGGTTTAGGAATTGTCGGAGATTTGAAAAGTGTTGTTTAGAGATTAAAGGTGATTATAGATAAACAACTTTAGAATGTAATATAAAACCCACCTCACCCCTAACCCCTCTCCTCATATCAGGAGAGGGGAATAAAAGATGCTTTAGTCC
>NZ_JBSQYM010000110.1:0-10077 GCF_055140805.1 Orenia sp. | reverse complement strand
GTTGCTGAAAGTTATCTTTTAAGGTTTTTAGTTAAGAACTTAAAGGTATTAAATTATTAGGATATTTAAATTACATTCTAAAGTTGTTTATCTATAATATAGGTGAGGTTAATTTTTATAATCCATCTGTTTTCTAATTTTTTCTTTAACCGCATAACCTGCTAGTTTCTCACAGAGATATAGTCCTAAATCGATTGAAGAGCTCACACCTCTAGCAGTGATAATATTCCCTTCATCAACAATCCTCTCATCTAAGACCTCTTGACAATATTCTTTAAGTTCTGTAAAGGCATTAGGGTGAGTAGTAGCTTTTTTATCCTGTAATAATCCTGCTGCTCCTAATAGTAAAGAACCAGTACAGACTGATGCTATCAAATTACAGTCTTTAGCCGTTTTAATCCAGTCTAGGAAATTAGTATCTTTAATTAAAGTTCTAGTTCCAAAACCACCTGGGATAATGACTAAATCAAAATTACTGAGGTCGACTGCTGTTTTGGTAGCAGTCAACTTTAAACCTGTAAACTCTTCAACCTCCTGTTGAGAATAAGAGCAGATTTCCCATTCTAAATCTGGAATAAAGCCCATAGTCTTTAGTCTGACTAGGGGGTCATAAGTCCCAATAAAATCTAATGCAGTCATTCCATTAAAAACTACAAAAGCAACTTTCATTATATTCACCTCTACTTTAAGATAATTCTATTGTCATCCAAATTATTTCATCTTTTTTATCAGGTTGAACTTCATCTTCAACAAAACCCATTCTTTTATAAAATCCCAGCCCTGTTCTACTACTAGGCACATGGAGTTTTTTTATATCTTTTTTCTTAATAGATATTAACAAATGATTAAATATAAACCTACCTATTCCTTGCCCATGTAATTCAGGCCTAATAAAAAAATTCGATATAGAATACTTCGGTAAATCATTATCGCCAAAGTTAGCCATTGCTCCTGTCCCAACGATTTCATCATTCTTTTCGACCACATAGATTTCTTTCCATTTCATTTGTCCTTTTAATTTTTCTGGTTTATTATGTTCTTTAAATTTCTCAATTACCTCTTTTGAATGATGATTTATCATAACTTCATCAAAGTTTCTTCTAATTAATTCCCAGACTAACTCAATATCATCTTTCCTTATCTCTCTGATTTTCATCATAAGTTCCCCCTATTTCAAGGTTAAAAGTTGATTTTACTTTTAAACTATATTTGTATTAAAGAATAAATTTATCTATGTTCTCTTTTAACTTCCCAGTTAATACTCCTAATCCTAAATAAATCCTAAGTCTTACATAAGTTAGTCCAATTCGCACTATATTCTCTATTTGCATGTCGCTAATCATATGTTATGTGATGTTGTACACAAAAATCAATAATATTCATGAGATAATATTAATTTCCTAGAATTAAAGAGTAACCCAATAAATTAGCATTGGTTTACCATCAATATATGTCTTTTCTTCAGTCAAAACACCACCATATTTCTCAATCGTTTTTCGGGATGCCAAATTATCTGCATAGCACCCTAGCATAACTCTGAGTAATCCAAGATTCTTAGCATACTTAAGACCCTGGCCTAACATATAGGTTGCATACCCACTTTTTCGTTCTCTAGGTCTTACTGAATAACCAATATGCCCTCCATAAGCAGATAAAAAAGTATTTCCAAGGTTATGCCTGATATCAATGATTCCGATTATTTTCTTATCTGATTTTCTGATAACAAAAAAAGTATCACTAACTACCCAATCTGCTCTGACAGTTTCGTGATTTTGATTTCTTTTTATATTATCTAGCCACTCCAAATAATCCATTTGGTCAAACAGGGCACTTCCGTTAATAACAGTTTCACCGTAATCAAAAAACTCTTGTTTAAATTCTTCTGCCATTCTTTTATGTTTTAATGTAGGTCTGATAAGCATTAACTCATCCATTTTATACACCCCTTTCAAATAATATGTATTGCAGTTCAAATTTAAATTATCCAATTATTTTGAACTAAAAGCTCTTTAAACATATTTATTTGTAATTATCAAATCACAATATTAATATTTATATTTTATCAAAATTATGATATAATAATGACATACTAAAATAATAAGAGGTGATTTTATGCCGAACATTAGACCTGTCTCTGATTTAAGAAATAATTTTAAGCAAATTTCAGAAATATGTCATGAAGATGGTGAACCTATATTTTTAACCAAAAATGGTCATGGTGATATGGTAGTTATGAGTATAGAGCTATATGAAAAACAAAAAGCTCTACTTGAATTATATAAAAAACTTAGTGATGCTGAAATAGAAAGCCAGGCTGGGGTTTCAAAAATTTCTTATGATACTCTAATGGAAGAAATGAAGGCTAAATTAAATGAGTAAACAGTTTAAAGTTAATTATCTACCTATAGCTAAAAATGACCTAGAAGAGATATTAGAATATATTCAAAAAGACAGTCCTAATACAGCTTCAAACTTTCTTAATCAAATAGATAAAACTATTTCTCAATTAAGTAGTTTTCCTCACATGGGAGTGATCCCAAAAGATAATCACTTATAATCAAAAGGCTATCGGATGCTTATAATAAATAATTATATAGTCTTTTATGTTGTTAATGAAAATATTGAAGAAATTGAAATACGAAGAATACTACATGGTAAAAGAAAATATAAATTTATTCTTTAAAAGTTCTATAAAAATAGGGCTTTTTTTATTACAACTTCTCTTCCACAAATAGTCCAATATCATATAACAATTAATTAACGACATACTTCGTTTAAACTCCTATATAATAGATATTAACGATACATGTCCTTAATATCTATTATACCTAAATTCCAAATCTTCTAGATAAATTCAATTAATTACTATAATATAACAAAATTTAGTTTCTTTCAATTAATATTCTAAAGTTGTTTATTTTTTAAAAATGGTCTGATGAGTTTTTAATATGAGATTTCTCAATTCTACATTGTCAACCACCCCTTCCTTTGATATAATTAAGCAAAATGAGATTTCGAGTAGAAAGGATGGAGTAGGATGAAATATATCAGTACACGGGCAAATTATGATTCAGTCAGTGCAGCAGAGGCGATTCGTTTAGGGATGGTACCAACAGGAGGATTATTTGTGCCTGAGAATGTACCTATCTTTACTAAAGATGAGATTTATCAGATGAGCAAGCTTAGCTATCAAGAGATTGCTTATCAAGTATTAGAGAAGTTTTTAACTGATTATAGTCAAGAGGAGATCAGAGAGGTTATTAATGCAGCTTATAATGATAATACTTTTGCTAAAGAGGAGATAGCACCAGTTGTCAAGTTGAATGATAATACTTATATTTTAGAGTTATGGCATGGGCCAACAGCAGCTTTCAAGGATATGGCATTACAGATACTACCACACTTATTGGTGAAAGCGATTCAAAAGGGTGATTCAGATAAGGAGATAGTTATCTTGGTAGCTACCTCTGGTGATACAGGAAAGGCAGCTTTAGAAGGATTTAAGGATGTAGATGGAATTAAGATTATTGTCTTCTATCCTAATGATGGAGTCAGTAAGGTACAAGAGGCTCAGATGTTGACTACAGAGGGTGATAATACGGTAGTAGTCAGTGTTGAAGGTAACTTTGATGACTGTCAGAGTGCTGTTAAAGAGATCTTTGGAGATGTTGAGTTCAATCAATTAATCAATCAGAATGGTTACCAATTCTCTTCGGCCAACTCTATCAACTGGGGACGCTTAGTTCCACAGATTATCTACTATTTTGCAGCTTATGCTGATCTACTTAGAGATGAAGCTATTGAAGTCGGAGATAAGATAAATGTTTCTGTTCCAACAGGAAACTTTGGTAATATCTTAGCAGCCTATTATGCTTCACAGATGGGACTACCAGTTAATAAGTTTATCTGTGCATCTAATACAAACAAGGTCTTGACAGATTTTCTTAAGACAGGTGTTTATGATATCAATCGTGATTTCCATAAGACTATCAGTCCATCGATGGATATCTTAATCTCTTCTAATCTAGAGAGATTCTTGTTTGAGATGACTGGACATGATGCTGAGAAGATTAATGGATGGTATGATGACTTAAAGACTACTGGTAGATTTGAGATCGATGCAGCTACTAAAGCCAAGATTAAGGATATCTTTGTAGGAGAATGGACTACAGAAGAGGAGACTCAAGCTACCATTGCTCAAGTCTTTGAAGAGTATAACTACACTCTAGATACCCATACAGCAGTAGGGATTGACTCTTATCAGAAGTATTTAAAAGAAACTGGAGATCAGACAGTAACTATAGTTGACTCTACAGCAAATCCTTACAAGTTCAGTAAATCAGTCTTAGAGGCTTTAGAAGGAGAGAGTGAAGAAGAGAATGAGTTCAAAATTCTAGACACTCTAAATCAAGTAACTGACTTGGAGATTCACCGAGGTTTGCAAGGCTTAGAGGAGAAAGAGATTAGACATAATAGAAGCTGTGCTAGTCAAGAGATAACAGCAGAGATTAAGGATATTTTAGAAATAAAATAACTTAAAATTATTATAAAAGGAGTAGAGTCGTAATTACGACTCTACTCCTTTTTTTTGATAGTGACTTAGACCTATTTTGTGACAAAATTTAGTAACTGTGAATAGTATATATTAACACAATATGGAAGGAGGGGTAATTATGAGTGAAAATGCTGTACAAGGCTCACACAAAGACTGTTGTAAGCCAGATTGTAAAGATAAGAAGAAGTTGCCTTTTGACCGTGCTTTCTGTGTGAAATTTGATCTATGTATTGAAGCAAAAGTTACGAATTTTAGGATTATAGATTTAGGACCATGCCCTGATTTTCGTAATTAGAAGGTTTAAATCATTACATTGATAAGTGTGGATACCTGGGTATCTACACTTATCTAATCTAAATTCTATATGACCAAAACTTAACTATGATACATAACATATACTATTTAAAAGTATAAAAGGAGGTGTTGTTTGATTAATGGTAGATAAATATTTGACTAAAATTACATGTGAGAGGTACTTTAGAATTAATTCAGCAGAACCTATAAACCCTGAGGATATTGAGATATCAGTCAATTATAATGGTGATGATAATGATAATCATGCTGAGTCTGTAGAAGAACCTAACCTATTGGTTATGGCTATTTTATGGGCCTATTATCAGGCTTGTGAACAAGGCTTACTAGAAGAAGGTTTACCTGCTCCTTGGGAAGAGATTGCTGAGAGTGATGAAGGTGATAAATGGGTAGAATTTTTAAAATGTATTAGTAGTCATCCAGATTGGTCAAATTGGATTAAAGAGCCGCAGAAAGCTAAAGAACAGATTATCGAAATATATAATGAAATAGAAGGAGGATAATATTTTTTTGGGATAGGTATAATTGCTTATCCCGTTTTATTCTAAAGTAAGAAATATACATAGGAAAATAAAATAAACTTTTAACTATTAAGCTAATATGTTATAATAACAATATAAACTTAATTAGTTAAATTAATAAATGTAAGGGTTGAGATAATAATGAATGGTGTGCTAAAGGGTAGTTTTGATTTGATGAAGCAACTTAATATCTCTGTTATTTTAGAGGTGATTAGAACTAAGAAAGCTATTTCTAGAGCTGATATAGCTGAAATTACAGGATTAACTCCTGCTAGTGTGTCTAAGATTACTAAAGATTTAATGAAAAGAGGATTTATTCAGGAGTCTGGTTTAGGAGAGTCAAGTGGAGGTCGTCCACCAGTCTTATTAACATTAAATCCTAAGGCTGGCTATGTGATAGGAGTTAACTTGGGGCCTGGTTTCTTAGAGATTATATTGACTGATTTAGAAGCAAGTATCCTAGCTGAATCCCATGAGAGATTAGAGAAGATAGATCAAGATTATATTTTAGAGAGGCTATTTACTTTAATTGAGAATATTATTAGCAATAATAAAATAGCTAAAGATGATATTATAGGAATTGGAATGGCGGTTCATGGTGTAGTTAATAGCCAGACTGGTATCTCTGTCTTTGCCCCCCATTATCATTGGAAAGATGTCGCAATTAAGGGCTTGATAGAAGAGAAGTTTGATATACCTACTTTTATTGACAATGATGTAAGAGCTATGGCTTTAGGGGAAAGTTGGTTTGGTGTTGCTAAAGGGATTGATAATTTTATTACCATTAATATTAGCAATGGAATTGGTTCTGGAATTATGATTGGTGGTAAGCTCCATTATGGTGTTGATTATAGTGCAGGAGAGCTAGGGCATACTATAGTAGATAATGATGGACCAAAATGTAGTTGTGGTAATTATGGTTGTTTAGAGAGTTTAGCTTCTAATACTGTAATTGTTGAAAGAGCAAGAAAGTTAATCAAGCAAGGTATACAAACAGAGATAATTTCCTTGGTAAATGGAGATTTAAATAAGTTAACTACTACAACTATCTGTGAAGCTGCTAATCAAGGTGATGAGTTAGCTCGGCAAATTTTAAAAGAGATTGGGAGATATTTAGGAATAGGAATTACTAACCTTTTAAATATATTAAATCCTAGGATGATAGTGATTGTAGGGGATATAGTTAAAGCTAAATCCTATGTCTTTTCAGCTATCTTAGAGACTGTTGAAGTTAGAGCCTTAGAGACTATAGCCAAAGATACCAAGATAGTTGCAACAGATTTAGGTGAAAATACTGCAACTATTGGTGGAGTAACTTTAGTATTAAAGGAGTTATTTAAAGGTGCTAAACTATTGGAGAAGGGACACAAGTAAGAATGTTTAAATAGTTATTTTGGGTATAACTATTTAAGTATATAAGTATATAAGAATCCCGCAAATTTCTTTTTTGCTTAACTTTGAAAAATATATTATTTATTATAGATACTGAGGTTTGAAGGGGGTTTATTATGATTAAAGAGAGTAATTACAAAGGTTTAAAAAGTATTACCATGGGAAATAATCAATTAATGGTGCAATTCATCCCAAAGTACGGTGCTAAGATAGTTTCTTTCTTTAATAAAGAAACTAAGCGGGAGTTTTTGTTCCAAAGTAATAATAAAGAGCTTAAAGTTCCAAAATATAATGCTGATTTCTCCAAATTTGATTCTAGCGGATTTGATGAGGTCTTTCCTAGTATAGATGCCAGTTTTTATCCAGATGGTAGCTGGGCGGGAACGCCTATCCCAGACCATGGTGAGGTGTGGGCTCTGCCTTGGAAAGCTGAAGTTAAAGGAGAAAAACTTAATTTTGAGGTTTATAGTCCAAGATTTCCTTATAAACTAAGCAAAGAAGTTAGTTTACAAGAAGATGGGATAAGAATAGATTATAAGGTAAGTAATCTTTCAGATGAGAAGTTTAAATTTATTTGGACTGCCCATGCTCTATTAAATTGTGATCATCGAAATACTAAAATTATTTTACCGGAAGGAGAAGATAAGATAATAAATGTAGAAAGGACTAGTCAATATTTAGGCGACTGGGGTGAGCTACATTCATATCCAATTGTTAAGACTAAAAGTGGTAAAAAGCTTGATATGAGTAAGGTAGAAGCAAGAACTGCTAATAACTGTGAGAAGTTTTACGTTCCCCATAGATTAAAGAACTCTAGATGTGGAGTAGAGTATACAGATACTAAGGAGCGTTTAATTTATAACTTCCCAGTTGATAAAGTGCCTTATTTAGGGGTTTGGAAGACTCAAGGTGGCTATCGTGGTGATTATAATATTGCTTTAGAGCCTTGTACTGGGATTTATGATGATCTGTATTTGGCAGATAGGATAGGAAAAACTGCTATAATACCTGCTAGAGAGAGTTATCAATGGTACTTAGAGATGAAGCTAGAGAGGTATTAAGGTAATAAAGTAAATCTATAAATATAAAATAATGGTTGACAATATCATGGTTATACACTATAATATATCTAGCAGGAGGGGTTACTAATATAAGTACCTAAGATAAAAATATTTTTTTAGCCCCCTTACTTTATTTAATTAATTAAGTTTTATAATAAGTACTTTAATAAGATAAAAAGTCATTAAATATAAGATTCTACTATATATTAAGAGTTATAAGTGGTTATAAGTTGATAATAGGTATAAGAACCCACTATATCTTAGAATTAGTATCAGTAACTGTATATTAAAATAGATAATATACAGTTGTAGAGATACTATATTTAAGGTATTAGTGGGTTTTATTTTTGGTAACTTTATTTTATAAGTTAATTAAGCTATCCTAGAAGTTTTTAAAGGGTACTCACTTTTAATTAAACAAGGGGGAAAAAATAATGAATCTATTTACAATTATATCGTTTTTATTCTTTACAGGTCTAGTTGCCTTAATATCTTATAGGCTGACACGCAACGAGGACCTTGATAGTCAAGATGGATATTTTCTAGGAGGAAGAAGTTTAACTGGATGGGTAATAGGTGGATCATTAATGTTAACTAACCTCTCAACTGAACAGTTAATCGGATTAAATGCCCAAGGTTATACAGATAATATGTCGGTAATGGGCTGGGAAGTTGGCTCGGCAATTGCTCTTGTAATAGTTGCCTTTTATTTATTACCAAGATATTTGAAAGGTGGAATTACAACTATACCAGATTTCTTAGAAGAACGTTTTGATTCTGGGACTAAGAGAATCATTACTATATTATTTTTATTTGGATATGTATTAAATCTTTTACCACCTATTCTTTATTCAGGTGCGAGAGCTATCAATGGAATGTTTAATATTCCACAATTATTAGGTGTTAGTCAATGGACTGGTTTATGGGTTACAGTTTGGGCTATAGGTATTATAGGTTCTATTTATGCTATTTTTGGTGGCTTAAAGGCAGTAGCAGTTTCTGATACAATCAATGGTATTGGATTACTTATTGGTGGATTATTAGTTCCTATTCTTGGTTTAATGACTTTAGGTGGAGGTTCACCAATAGAAGGTTTCCAAACTATTATGCAAAACACACCAGATAAATTAAATGCAATAGGCTCTTCATCAGATCCTGTTCCCTTTAGTACTATGTTTACAGGAATGCTATTAGTAAACCTTTTCTATTGGGGTACAGCTCAACATATCATGCAGAGAGCATTAGGAGCTAAGAACTTAAAAGAAGGACAAAAGGGTGTTCTTATAGCAGCAGCGTTAAAATTATTAGGACCTGCATTCTTAATTCTACCAGGAATTATTGCTTATAATATGTTCGGACCTGGTTTAGAACCGATGCATGCTTATCCAAAACTAGTTAATGCAGTATTGCCAAAGCCATTGGTGGGATTCTTTGCAGCAGTACTATTTGGCGCGATTTTATCATCCTTTAACTCTACATTAAATTCATCTGTAACATTGTTTTCATTAAATATTATTAAACCATTATTTAAACCAGATGCTTCAGATCAAGAGCTTGTAAAGAGCGGAAAGATTATTGGTACAGTACTTGCTATCTTTGCCATGTGTGTAGCGCCATTAATTGCTAAGGCACCTCAAGGATTCTTCCAATACATGCAAACTGTAAATGGATTCTATAATGTACCTATCTTTACTATTGTATTTATTGGATATGTAACAAAGAGAGTACCAGCAATTGCAGCTAAGATATCACTCTTTGTATTTATTACTGCTTATGGAATAACTCAATTATTCTGGGATACAGGAGTACACTTTTTACACATTTTAGCGATATTATTTGTGATTTGTTCTGCGCTTATGTTAGTTATCGGAAAATTAAAACCAAGAAAAACAGCTTTTATATTAGAAGACAAGAAGGCAGTAGAATTAACTCCTTGGCAGAAACTATATCCTGTTGGAATAGCTATAACTATTGCGATGATAGCAGTTTATAGTGTGTTTTCTAGTGTAGGAATTGCTGGTTAATTCAATGCTGGAGTAAGTAAATTTTTAGAGACTAAATTATAAACAAAAAGCTAAGGTTGATTCTTTGTCAAAGAATCAACCTTAGCTTTTTGTTTATAATTAAGGAAATTATGCTTTTTTAGAGGTTGTGGATAACTTGTTTAAAGGGGTTAAAAAAAGTAGCAACGAATTAACGCGAATAGCACGAATTAAAATTTAAAAACTAAATTAGG
>NZ_JBSQYM010000109.1:0-16597 GCF_055140805.1 Orenia sp. | reverse complement strand
TGTGATTCGCATTAATTCGCACCCCAAGAGTACTTCTTCGGGTAAATTACCTCAGGGCGTTGCTAAATTAATTTAAATTCTTTTTCATGTTCTATATAGAAACTGTTGAAATAATATTTTTATTTTAAAAATACATAAGTTATGACTATTTTAGGTAATAATATTATTAGTTAGTTTTTATTAATCATACCATAATTTAAATTAAGTACATATAATTTAAAGAAAAAGGAGATGGATAGAAATGGATTTCAAAGGGGAACTTATTAATCAAATTAAGTCATCACCTGATGTTTTTAATGAAATTAGAGTTGAGGCCTTGGTTGATAGATTGAATTCTGTTGTAGAAGGAGAAGGATTAAGCTATATTAATGATCCTAATCAAGATAGTACTTTAGAGGATTTAAGTGATGAAGAGTTAATAAATTCTATTATTAGAAATTTGAAGTATTATATCGCCTATGAACAGGAGTTAGGGGAAAGTGATTTGTAATTGATTTTATACCCTTGAACAGAATGACTTCAATTATCCTTAAAGTTTTATAATGGAAATTTTCTTTAGCCATTAATTAACTAATTTTTTAAAATTAGATTAGATTTTACCTAGAATTAAAACTTAGTTGCTGGGGAGAATATCTTTAAGGGGGGGATAATATGGCTAATGAAGTAGAACATTTTTTAAAGTATGGTGGAGTGAAGTTTAGGTATAATGCTCCAGAAAGGGAGGTCTGGAAGTTTGTAAATAGTTTGCCTTCTGAAAAGCGTGAAAGTATAGCAGAAGTTAGTCAAATCCTAGCTAAAAAGGGCTATATAGATTTGAAACCTGATTTTAGTACTATTGATAGAGAATTATTGGATGCACAATTAGAAGAGAATAGAAGAATTTAATAATAAAATAAGCCTCTTAAGAGGCTTATTTTATTATTAAATTCTAGGTAAGATTAAGATGACATTTTTAATCACTATCAACTTCCAGCTGATCAAATAATGCATTTAGATATTCTTGAATTGTTATTTTTTGTTCGATAAATTGCTCAATAAGATTATTGTTTTTAATAGTGTTTTCCATTATTCATATCAGCTCCTTAAGTAAGGTGAGTATTATTTATTATAAATCATTTTCCTTGATAAAATACTAGTAATGCTTGCCTATATTAAAAATAAATTTGAATAATTGAGTTAATATTGAATAAGATTAATTAATAAGGAAATTATATAAATAAAGAAGTAAAGTAATAAATCTAAACTATCACAAGAATACTTTACACCAATTAATTTAACATTATTTTGAAATTCAAAAATATAATAATCACCACAAGAAGGAGGGTTTGCTATTAATTTACTCAATTAAAATAATTAAAGGCATAAGAGATTTTTGCGAAAACATCTATATTTTTATAGATTTAACTTGTTAATCTAAGATTAAGTTTAATTAGAATATTTATCGGAGTATTTTGAACCTACTTAGTCTGAATTTTAAATCTAATTATAATTTTAATCATAGAGTTCATCATTGAGCTTAAAATTGCTAACAGAGCTAACTACTTCATTGAGTTATACTTGGTGGGATTGATTAAGAGCTTCAATTTATATTAATTTAGAAACAAGTTAAATTTGGAAAAATCAGCAAATAAGTTATTTGAGAAGAGTTAGAAAGAAAAGCAAAATTTAATTTACTTTTATCAAGAAAAAGCAAATTACATTTTAATTAACTTTATTCAAATTTAATAAATATATCTACTTTAGCATAAAATTGAAATAAAAGTAATATACTATTTACGAGAAACCACTAGGAGGTGTAACAATAATGAGAGCAACAGGAATAGTCCGTAAAATTGACAATCTAGGTAGAGTTGTAATACCAAAAGAAATCAGGACTGAGATGAAGATTGACAATGGTAATACACTAGAGATTTATGTTGATCAAAATGATACTGTAATTTTAAAAAAATACAGTCCAGTAAGGGAGTTAAGTAATTTAGAAGGTTATATAGATACTCTGCTAGAAACAACGGGGTGTAATGTAATGATATCTGATACAGATAAGATTATAGACACTTCGTCAGATTTAGGAGAATATAATGAGCGTTTAGTAGGTAATAAAGTAAAAGAAGCAATGAAATCCCGTAAAACTATAAATTTAGATAATGCTCAAGATCAAGATCTTTGTGCTAACTTTAGAAGTAAAGAGGATAAATTAGGATCAGTACTTATTTCACCAATTATTAAGCAGGGTGATATTTTAGGTGCTGTTATCTTATCATCTCAAGATAAAAAATTAGGTGATTTTGAAGCCAAAGCTAGTGAAGTGACAGCTAAAGTAATTAGTAAGAAATTAGGACTATAAATATAAGTAAGCGCATTATGCGCTTACTTATATTTATTTAGTTAATAATACCTAGATAACATAATTAAAAATTAATTTATAAAATAATTTAAAAATCATGTTGACAAGTTAGGATGAAAAATGTATAATTTAATTAAAGTTGAATAATAAAAACTGGCGTGTAACTGATATAAGCAGGCATTAGCTAGGAAGTAATATGAACTTCTGTTAATTTAATAGGGAGTTTATATTTCTTTCTAGCTTTTTTCTTTATACAATATATATTTTAATATTAAAAGAATATATAATATTATTTTTGGGAATTTATTAATAACAACAAAGTACTAATTGAAAGTTATGAATTAGGCATTATATTAATAACGGTACATTGTTAATTTCCCTTGAAAAAAGCATGGAAGAGAAAAGTTTTGATGTGTTAGCTAACACAAAGTATTAAATTTTAGTAACAAAATTTTAACGCTTTCACAATTTAATATTGATTAGGTTTAATCTATGAAGGTATAAGAACATAAGTATCGATAAGGGATCCTTTGTTAAAGCTAATGTTTTAATCTATGAAAGAGGTTAAATATTTCAAACAACAAAAGGAGGATTCTTATTAATGAAAGCATTCAAACAATTACAAAAAATAGGTAAAGCTTTAATGACTCCAGTAGCTATTTTACCAGCTGCAGGACTATTCTTGGCCTTTGGTACCAAGTTTAATTTACCATTGATGTCACAGGCAGGTAATATTGTTTTTGCTAATTTACCACTATTATTTGCAGTAGGTGCTGCTATAGGTCTTGCTGGTGGAGATGGAGTAGCAGGTTTGGCAGCAGTTGTTGCTATTTTAATTATGAACGTTACAATGGGCTTAGTGGCTGGTGTAACTCCAGACTTGGTAGGAACTAGCCCGGCATATGCAAATGTTTTAGGTATTCCAACACTACAAACAGGTGTATTTGGTGGTTTGATTGCAGGTATTATTGCTGCACTGATGTATAAGAAATTTTATAATATTGAGTTACCTGACTTTTTAGGTTTCTTTGCAGGAAAGAGATTCGTACCTATTGCAACAGCGGTAGTTGCATTTATTGTTGGTTTAATTATGCCTACAATTTGGAAACCAGTTGGAATTGGATTAGCAAAGTTATCTTATTTAGCTAATGGAGCTAATACAAATATTTCCACATTTATTTTTGGTGTAATTGAAAGATCACTAATTCCATTTGGTTTGCATCATATCTTCTATTCTCCGTTCTGGTTCCAATTTGGAGAGTATACTACTAAAGCAGGTAATGTAGTACAAGGTGACCAAGCTATTTGGTTTGCTATGTTAAAAGATCATGTTGCTAACTTTAGTTCTGCAACTTATCAAGGAGCAGGTAAGTTTATGACTGGTAAATTCCCATTCATGATGTTTGGATTACCAGCAGCAGCATTGGCTATGTATCATGAAGCTAAGCCTTCTAGAAAGAAAGTGGTTGGAGGTATCTTATTTTCTGCTGCGTTAACATCTTTCTTAACTGGTATTACAGAGCCAATTGAATTTTCATTCTTATTTGTGGCACCAGTATTATATGGAATTCACTGTTTATTTGCAGGATTATCTTTTATGTTGATGAACATGTTAGGTGTTAGAATTGGTATGACCTTCTCTGGTGGACTTATTGACTTTATTTCCTTTGGTGTGTTACCAGGCATGACTAAATGGTGGCTAGCTATTGTAGTTGGATTAGTACTTGCTGTAATCTATTACTTTGGATTCCGCTTTGCTATCAGAAAATGGGATTTAAAGACTCCTGGTAGAGAAGAAGAAACTGAAGGTTCCGTAGCAGAAGCAGGAAGTAATAGAGCCGAATCTATTTTAGAGGCATTAGGTGGAGCTGAAAATATTGAAGATATTGATGCATGTATTACTCGTTTAAGAGTATCTACTGTTGATCCTTCTAAAGTAAATGATGAAAAATTGAAACAAATAGGAGCTTCTGGTGTAATGAAGCCAGGTGGAGGGGCTGTTCAAGCAATATTTGGTCCAAAATCTGAAACTATTAAAGATGAAATTAAAAAGTTATTGTAAGATTTAACTTTAAACTCCATTGTTAATAAATATCCATACTTGATTGGAGAAGTTATTGGTCTTAGACCAATAACTTCTTACTATTTTAAATTGTAGCTAATTATAGTAGTCTAATTTAAGGTAAAATTTAAAGTATTATAATTTTTATTTTAGTTTTAGATATCTATGTTTAGCTTATTGATAATTTTTGAGTAGAATGTAAAGTTATTTAAGCAAAATTTTTAAAAAAATTGGATTAGATAATTGACTGATTTGTTTATAAAATGTATAATGTGGTAGATGATAAAGGTATAATATAGTTATATATAGAAATTGATTTTTCTACATAATAAATTAAAGTAGATTGATTATACTAAAAAGTTCTTCTTTGTCAAGAGGAGGAAAATTGAAATGTCAAATTTAATGAAAGTAAATTCTAGTCAAGATTATCAAATAAAAAAGGTCTTTAATAATAATGTAGTCTTAGTTACTCAAGAAGATAAGGTAAATAGTAGCTCAAAAGAGGTAATTTTGGTAGGAAAAGGATTGGGCTTTGCTAAAAGGGCAGGAGATATAATTAAAAGTGACTCTCTTAATATAGATAAAGAATTTATTCCAGCAAATGATGAGAAGAAAGAGCAATACAATCAATTGGTAAAGACTGTTAATGAAGAAATTATAGGTCTGACTACCGAGATAATAGCAATGGTTAGTAAAGAATTAAATGAAGAGTTAGATAAACACATTCATATAGCTTTAACAGACCATATTGCTTTTGCTCTTAAGAGAATTAAAGAGGGAATGGAGATCAGCAATCCATTCTTGCCAGAAACTAAAACTCTATACAATGAGGAGTATAGGTTGGCTAAAAAGGCTGTTAAGATGATTGAAGAGCGTTCTGGTATTCCTATCCCAGAGGGAGAGGTTGGTTTTATTACTCTTCACATACATGGTGCTAGGACTAAACAGGGTGTTTCTAGAGCTGTAAAATACACCTCTTTAATTAAAGAGATGATTGATTTTATAGAAGATAGATTAGGGATTGCTATTTCCCATGAAAGTTTAAATTATGCAAGGTTAGTTACTCATTTGAGATTTGCATTAGAAAGAATAGAGACCAATAAAATTAATCAAAATCCTTTATTGGAGAAGATTAGAGATGATTTGAAGAAATCATATCAAATTGCTGAAGAGCTATCTGATTTGATTTATAAAAGATTGGATGTAGTAGTACCAGATGATGAAAAAGGATATTTAGCTATGCATTTAGAGAGATTAAAGAAAAATTTAAATTAAAAACTGAATAATATTATTATTTAGTTTAATTAGCATGTTTGCTAATTAAGGCTTAAGAGTATTAAAAAACTAAAATAACTTTATAAGTATATTAGAAAAGGAGCTGTTATTTATGTTAGGATTATTTAAGAAGAATAAAGCTGTTGAGTTATTAGCACCATTGACTGGAAAGGTATTGGATATATCTGAGGTACCAGATGAAGTATTTTCACAAAAAATGGTTGGTGATGGATTAGCAATTGAACCTACTGAAGGAGTATTATTATCTCCAGTAGAAGGAACTATTAAGCAAATCTTCCCTACGATGCATGCTGTAGGTATTGAAGCTAAATCTGGTGTTGAAATCTTAATGCATATTGGAATTAATACTGTTGAATTAAAAGGAGAAGGTTTCAAGAAATTTGTTGAAACAGGAGCTAAAGTAAAACCTGGTGATAAGTTAATTGAATTTGATTTAGATTATATTAAGGAGAATGCAACTTCTATTATTACACCAGTTCTAATTACAAATATGGATGCTATCAAAGACTTTTCGGTTTTAGCTGATGGTCAAGTAGTAGCAGGTTCTGATAAGATACTAAAGGCAGAGATGAAGTAATACTTAGTAAAAAGTGTTAGAATTTTAGTTATTTATTATTAACTAGTTATTATATAGGAGGGATAATCATGGTAGAGAAGAAAGTAGTAATTAAAAATGATACTGGTATTCATGCTAGACCTGCTTCATTAATTGTACAAAAGGCAAATGGATTTAAATCTGATATTAGCTTAGGTAAAGATGGTCAAGAAGTAAATGCTAAGAGTATTATGGGAATTATGAGTTTAGGGGTGAGCAAGAGTACAGAGGTTACTATTAAAATAAAAGGGTTTACTTCTGTAACAGAAGTAAACCCTTTTATTTTTATTAGAAGAAGCTAAGCTTGCTAAAAATTTTTAGTTAATTTTTGTTCTAAAAAGAGCCATTCTAATAATTCTAAATTGTAACTTATAATAATTCATTTATTTCAGCAGGACTTAATGATTAGGCTAACCTTTTCAATAGTGAAAAATCATATCAGATGTATTTTTATAGATTAAAGGTACTAAAAATAAAGGGTTATAAGTGTAATTGTAGTAATATATAGATAATAGTTATTTTTGGTTATCAATATAGGAAATGATTTAAATGTTTAAATTATACATAATGGCTTTGGGTAGAAGTTTAAATTAAGCGAAGGGAGTTGTACTATGGATACTCAAATTAATAATGATAGTAACTTAAATCAGTCTGGCATAATTGTAGATGATTTTATAGATAAATTAAATAATAGTCCTAAATGGATGAGTAGAATTCTACAGGTCTCTATTGATGCTTTTTGGATCATGGATAGTAAAGGAGTAATTTTGGAGGTTAATAATGCAACTCTTGAAATTTTGGGATATTCTAAAGAAGAATTGTTAGGGCTGAATATTAAAGATTTAGAGGCTGATAATCAGGAAAGGGACTATATAGATAAAGTTATAAATGAAGATAGGCACAGCTTTGAAGCCAAATATAACTGTAAAGATGGCAGCGTTGTAGATTTAGAGATCAGTGTTAATTTTATTAATGATTTAGTTCCACCTTTTTTGGTGGTTTTTGCTCGAGATATTACAGAAAGAAAGAGAAAAAAAGAGGAGTTACAGAGGGCATATCAGGAGAATCAGAGATTTTTGGATAAGTTACGGAAGCAGAAGAACCGAATAAATACAATTTTACATACTTCAATGGATGCTTTTTGGGTAATGGATAATCAAGGAGAGATAGTAGAGGTTAATGAGGCTTTTATGGATTTGTTTGGATATTCTTTAGTTGAAATTATGAGTATGAATATTAGTAGTTTAGATATTACAAAAAAGGCAGATGAGATGGAAGCTTATTTAGCTGAAATTAGAGTTAGGAAGAAGGATAGGTTTGAGAGTAAATATAGATGTAAAGATGGTAGGGTTATTGAGTTAGAGATAAGTGTTACCTTTGTAGATAGTCTAGATGAGCCGATGTTTGTAGTTTTTGCTCGTGATATTACTGAACGTAAGATAAAACATAGAGAACTAGAAAAGGCTTATCAGGATAATCAGATTTTTCTAGATAAGTTACGTAAAGAAGGCAATAGAACGAATACAATTTTACATACTTCAATGGATGCTTTTTGGGTAATGGATAGTCAAGGGGATATATTAGAAGTCAATCAAACCTTTATAGATTTGTTTGGATATTCTTTGATTGAAATTATGAGTATGAATATCAATCAGTTAGATATTAGTAAAAATAAGATTAGAGGTTATCTTATTGATATAAAAAATAAAGAGAAGAGTAGCTTTGAGAGTAAGTATAGATGTAAAGATGGTAGTATTGTAGAATTAGAGATAAGTGCTAACTTCGTAGACAGTTTAGATGAACCCATCTATGTAGTTTTTGCTCGTGATATTACTGAACGCAAGATAAGACAAAGGGAGTTAGAGAAGGCTTATCAAGAGAATAAAGATTTTTTAGATGAGTTAAGGGAACAAGGAAATAGAACTAATACTATCTTACAGACTTCAATAGATGCCTTTTGGGTAATGGATGGTCAAGGAGATATATTAGAGGTTAATGAAGCCTTTATAGATTTATTTGAATACTCCTTAATTGAGGTTATGAAGATGAATATTAGTGATTTAGATTTTAGCAGAAGTAAAGAAGAAATTCAAGACCATCTTATTGAGATTAAAGATAAGAAGAAAGATAGGTTTGAAAGTAAATATAGATCTAAAGATGGAAATGTCGTAGAGTTAGAGATAAGTGCTACTTTTGTAAGTAGTTTAGATCAACCAATCTATGTAGTCTTTGCTCGGGATATTACTGAGCGAAAGAGAAGGCAAAAAGAGTTAGATGAGGTTCAAAAGAGACTTATGCAATCAGAGAAGATGGCTGCTTTAGGTAGATTAGTAGCAGGAGTAGCCCATGAGATAAATACTCCACTTGGAATAGGAGTAACGGTGGCTTCATATTTAGCAGAAATGACTCAAGAAATTATCAGGTTATACAATAGTAAGCAAATGACAAAAAATAATCTAGAGGAATATTTAGGATCGACCCTTGAATCTACAGAAATGGTTTTAAAAAACTTAGAGAATGCTTCTGAATTGATAAGTAAGTTTAAGCAAGTAGCTGTAGATCAAACAAATAATAAGAAGAGAGAGATTGAGCTGAAAGAATATCTAATCGATATTTTGATCAGCTTAAAGCCTAGATTAAAGAAGAGCAACCATACTATTAAGATGAAATGTAGTGATGCTATTAAGGTATATACTTATCCTGGAGCTATTTCACAGATTATTACCAATTTGACTATCAACTCTTTAAGGCATGCTTTTGAAGATGGGGAATGTGGTGAGATAAGTATAGAGGTAAGAGAGGATAAGAAGTTAATTGAGTTAAAGTATAGGGATGATGGAAAAGGTATTCCTAAAGAGCATATTAAAAAAATTTTTGAGCCCTTCTTTACAACTAAACGTGGACAAGGGGGAACTGGTCTAGGATTGAACCTAGTATATAATCTAGTAACCAGTGCTCTGGGAGGAAAGATTAGGTGCGAAAGCTCTAGTCAAATTGGAACTATCTTTACAATTGAGATACCTAAGGGGGTTATGGGTGATGGATAAAGAAGAATATATAGTCTTTAAACCTAACAAAGAGCTTAAAAAGTCCCAGAAAAGAGCCATATTTGGTCAAAGAGTTAATCAAGGTCTAGCCAATGATAATGAAATCTTTTTTGCACCTGATATAGAAGATAAGCTGGAAGGAGTCCTGTTATCTTCCAAGACTAAAGAGAATCAATCTGGTTTTAGGGGAGGATGGAAGTTATTAATTGTTGATGATGAACAACAGGTACATAAGATGACTAAGATGGTTCTACAGAATGTTAATTTTGAAGGTAAGAAGATAGAGTTTATTAGTGCTTATTCAGGTAGCGAAGCTAAAAAGATAATGGAAGAAAAATCAGATATAGCAGTGATATTATTAGATGTTGTAATGGAAGGTGATGATTCTGGTCTAAAGGTAGCTAAGTATATTAGAGAAAATTTGGGAAATGATTTAGTTAGAATTATATTACGTACTGGACAACCAGGACAAGCTCCAGAGAGAGAAGTTATTAAAAACTATGATATTAATGATTATAAAGAGAAGACAGAGCTTACTTCTCAAAAGTTATATACCGCTATTATTACTGCATTTCGTTCTTATAAAGATTTACATAATATTCGTAGAAGTAAGAGGGGATTACAAAAGATAATTAAATCTTCAGCTACTTTATTCAGACCAGAATTATTAAAGAGACCCTTAGAGGAATTTATCTCTTCAGCTTTATTTCAATTATCAGCTTTATTAGAGAAAGAGAATAATTTTCTATCTGCTTCAGGTTTCATAGCTGAGAATGATGGTGATCAATTCTACCTTTTAGGAGGAATTGAGAGATATTGTGCTTATGTTAATAAGCCAGTCAAAGAGGTAGTTTCTGATAAGACATATCAGAGGTTAAATCAAGCTAGGCAGGAGAGAGAGAATTGTTTTTTTGCTAATGAATATATTGCTTATTTTAAATCGAATAAGGGTACAGAGAATATCATTTATTTAAAAGGTGAAGAAGAGTTTAATGAGTTTGATAAAAATTTATTAGAGATATTTTCAACAAACATTATAGCTGCCTTTGATCATGTTTTGATGAATCAAGAGATTATAAAGACTCAAAAAGAGATAATATTGATTTTAAGTGAGATGACTGAAACCAAGTCTAAAGAGACTGCTCAGCATGTTAGAAGGGTTGCAGAATACTCTTGTCTTTTGGGGAAAAAGTTAGGTTTAGATACTGATATGCTTGATACTTTTAAATTAGCCAGTTATATGCATGATATTGGAAAGATAGGTATCTCTGATGCTATTTTGAAGAAGTCTGAGGCATTGACTGAAGAGGAATATCGGGTAATGAAGCGACATACTGAGTTTGGCTATGATATTTTGAAGAGTTCGAAGAGAAAGATTTTGCAAGCTGCTGCAATTATTGCTTATCAACATCATGAACGTTGGAATGGTACAGGATACCCTGTTGGTTTAAAGGGGGAAGAGATTCATATTTTTGCTAGAATTGTGGGGTTGATTGATGTCTTTGATGCTTTAAGTCATAAGAGAGTATATAAAGATTCTTGGCAGATGGAGCGAGTCTTAGAACTGATAAAAAAAGAGAGGGGAAGACACTTTGACCCTAAGATTGTTGATGTCTTTTTTGAAAATTTAGATGAAATTTTAGAGATTAAGAAAAAATATCCAGATAAGCTGAAGTAAAAAAGTTATGGGATTTCCTATAACTTTTTTTATGTTTATATTTTTAATTATGGTGTATAGATATTTTAATTTAATCTGAAGTTTAATGGATATATTGCTGTATTTTTAGGAATCAGGAGTCAGGAACCAGTTATCAGTAAAATAGACTGGTTCCTGACACGAAAGTGTCACAATATCTCTGTATAATAACACATTTGGGCTACTTTAGACATATAATTATATATACTTTGCATTTAAATATTGATGATTAAATTTGTAATCATAGCAGAAGCAATTTTACTAAGAAATATTGATTCTTTAAGAATTGTCTAAATTATTGCCAGAGGATTTAATGACCTCAAAGATGATATATTGTCCAATTTATTATCTGTCTTCTGATTTATTTTATCATAATTTTTGGTTATAAGGTAATAATTAATCAAAAAAGGGGTAAGCTTGATATATAAGAGGGGGGAGAGTAATGGACCAAGAAATGAAGAAGGATGCAGTAGAGATGTTGCTTTCTACAGCAGCTAAGGATTTGGGAATTAGTCCTGTAGAGTTTGTACAATTGGCTCAGCAATTTGTTATAGAATATAAGAGTAATGGTGAAGATGTAGATATTTATAGAGAAATCAGTCCAGGGGTTTATAGGAAAATACAAATTTAGTGGGTCAATTAAATACTTGGGAATAGAATATTATTGGCTTTTTTTATTTTTTGATGGGAAGTTGCTTAATTGGAGAATATTAACTTGTAAGAGGATATAGTGCAGATAACTGTGCAGATATAAAAAAGTTGGTTCAAGAGTATCATTCCATTGACTGTCGTCATCAAGCAGAAGCAAAATGTGCTGTTGAAAAGGCTAAGTAGGTTATTTAGTCCCAAACAAACTCTAGGGTTGTGTTGGGATTTTTTATTTAATTCAGGTAATGATTAAAAAAAGGATTTTATATTAAAATAAAGAAGTTAAAGATAGTATAGTCTCCAACTTTAGAATGTGATTGAAATTATAGTAAAATTGGATTACAGTGGATAGGAAAAATTTGTTTGGGTATTTTTCCATCACAAAGAGTTCAAATAACTCGTAGGATGGGTAACAAGTAATGAGTGACGAGCTAAAACCCAAAATATAAAGGCACTATAAAATTAAATTTGGAGATCTATAGATAATTGATTGAGTCTGGGACTGACTATCAGAAGAGATAAAAAGACATTAAATTATTATAAATTTTACTTACTTGTAAGGGGGGAGAATATGAATGAAAAAGAGAAAGCTCGTTGGGGCAAAATTAGAGAGAAAGGAAAGACTAAATATATCTTAATCCATGGAATAATTGGATGGGGTTTTATTACTACTATAGCTTACACAGTGGTAACTTTTTTAATAGATGTAGTAAGTGGAGCAGATTTATCTTTACTGAAATCATTAAGGGATTTTGCTATTGCCTTGATGGTCTTTCCAGCTATAGGGTTTTGGCAGAGCCTTTCTAGATGGGCTAAGAATGAAAACGAATATAAGAACAATTATCAGTAAAGACTATAAAAAGTAATTATATAATTAAAATTAACAAAAATTTGTAATAGATTATGCCTAAATCAGCTCTATTAAAGGTGGTTTAGGTTTTTAGTATTGAAAAAATTTAGTTACAATTATATATTATTTTTTTCATAAAAGAGATCAGGTTTAGAGATTCTTGTTATGGATGATTGTTAAGGAAATTAGCTATAGTTAAAGTTAATAAGTAGATAGTAAAAAATAAGAGGTCTAGCTTATAAGCTAGACCTCTTATTTAGATTAGATTCCACAACTGCTCTGTCCTCGTTTCTCTAAGTACTTTTGGTGATATTTCTCAGCGGGGTAGAAGGTAGTTGCAGCTACTATTTCAGTAACTATTGGCTTTGGATACTTATCACTATTAGCTAGGGCTTCTTTTGCTTTCTTTGCAACTTTTTCTTGTTCTTTGTTATGATAAAAGATAACTGAACGGTATTGGGTACCTATATCAAGACCTTGGCGATTGAGAGTTGTAGGATTATGGTTATTCCAGAATATCTCCAATAACTCTTCATAAGTGACCTTACTTGGGTCAAAGATTATCTCTATTGCTTCAGCATGACCAGTCTGATCTGTACAGACGTCTTCATATGTAGGGTTATCGGTCTCTCCTCCAATATAACCTACAGTAGTAGAGTTTACACCGTCTATCTTATCAAATAGGGCTTGTACCCCCCAAAAACAACCTGCAGCAAAAGTAGCTTTTTCCATCTTATCATCTCCTTAGTTGGTATTAGTAATTATTTTTAACTATTATATAATTTTTTTAAGATTAAATCAATGATCATTGATTTAATCTAGTTACGGTTTTAGAGGTATTATTACTGTTGGCAAAGATATTATTCATAGTAGAGAAATTTATCAAGGATTATCCTTTTGGGTATTAGGAGGTAGGTGGTTGGGTGGTAACCATCTAACCCCAACTACCAAAGAACAAATTTTCTGATACTAAAGAGATGGAATTAATAACTTGAATATTAGTTAATGATAGTTGTATAATGGGATTAAGTATTTATAGTTGGAGAGGGGTTTTATAATGAAAGAAGATAGGACAGAGTGGTGGGCTGAGGCTTATGAGCAGATGCAAAAATTAGGCTATGATTATCATTATATAGATTTTGCTTCAGCCAAGAAAGAGATAGAGTTTATTGAGAGAACATTAGACTTAAAAGTAGGAGATAAAGTGCTGGATTTAGGTTGTGGCAATGGTCGCCATAGTATTTTATTAGCTGAGCGAGGCTACCAAGTAACAGGAGTAGATTACTCTAAGAGCTTATTGGAGATGGCTCAGGTAGAAGCAGAGAAGAGGGGTTTAAGTTTAGAACTTCGTTGCCAAGATATGTTGACCCTTGATGATGATTCTTTATATAATGGGGTGATTATCTTAGATGGTTCCTTTGGAATATTTACTGATAGTGAGAATGAAGATATAATTAGAAGGGGAGCCAAAGCATTAAAGCCAGGAGGAAAATTATTATTACAGAGCTATAACCCATACTATATGGCCTTCAATCAAGGTAGGGATGCTGAAGTAGACGGCGATAACACCTTTATTAGGGAGACTAGTTTTGATGTTAAGCGGGGGGCAGTAGTCGATAATATCATTGCTATTGATAATATTACAGGAAAGTATCAAAGGATAAATACGCGCTATTATCGTGCTTATACCATACCTGAATTAAGAGGGATAAGTAATAAATATGGGCTAAGGAATTTAAAAGTTTATGGTCATGATGATGATTTTTATCCTAAGTTAGAGTTACCCTTTGATGTGCAAAAGGATATGGTAATGTATCTGCTCTTAGAGAAGCTGAGCAGGTAGGATGCTTTAAGCTAAGTAAATTAAAAAGGAGAATAGCATGGATAATATAGAGAATTTTAGTAAAGGTGAAGAGATTACAAATGCTATCTTGCATGGTATTGGATTAGGATTAGCTATTGCAGCTTTAGTTATATTAGTTGTTTTGGCAAATACTTCAGGAAATGTCTGGCATATAGTCAGCTTTAGTATCTATGGCTCTACTTTAATTATTCTTTACCTCTCATCAACTTTATACCATAGTTTTCCTAAAGGAAAGACCAAGGATATCTTTGAAATTTTTGACCATTCTGCTATATATTTATTGATAGCTGGAACTTATACACCATTGACCTTGATTGCTTTAAAAGGAGCATTAGGTTGGACTATTTTTGGAGTGGTTTGGGCAATTGCGATTATTGGAATTATATTTAAGATATTTTGGGTTAAGAAATTTGTGGTATTCTCAACAGTTCTATATATAGTGATGGGTTGGATAATTGTCTTTGCAATTAAGCCTTTATTATTAGCGATGACAATAAAGAGTCTGATATTTTTGATTGTTGGTGGGGGATTATATACAATAGGTTCTATATTTTATGTGTGGCGTAAGATGAAGTATCATCATGCTATCTGGCATCTATTTGTGTTAGCAGGTAGTACCTGCCATTTCTTTACTATATTATTCTTACTACCTGAATAAAAAATACAGGGAATGTAAGATCATTCCCTGTATTTTTTATTCAAACAATTCATCTACCAGCTCATCAATTTCATCTTTTAAATCCTCTTTAGCTTCTTTATTAATTATAATTTCAAGTACATCACCCTCTTTAGCAGCTTTGGGTAGAGCTTCTTGTGGTAAGTTAAAAGTTTTAGTTCCCATTTCAATTACAGCACAATCACCTTCAAAACGGTCAATGATTAGCATTAAGCACCTCCTAATAATACTCTGCTATCAAGTTTCCTTTTAAATCATAAAGCTGAGCAGCATCTCCGTTGTTATTCCAAATATAGCTTTTAGTCCATATGATCTGCCCTTTAGCTTTGCTAGCATTTCTACCACTTACTATTTTTAGAGATTCTCCTGCTTTGATAATAGTTCCTTGAGGAAAGATAAATTCCTGCTTTCCCCTTAAACTAAGTAACTTCCATTTGGAGATATTGATATCTTCACTATCATTATTGGTGATAAGTACAATTTCATCCTTTAGGTTTAGTTTACTTATTGTAAGTGGGATTTTATTATTTGAGGTTTTTGTAGTAGAGATAGAGGGTGCTTTGTGATTAAAGGTAATTTTTTCTCCATCACTAATAGCAATAATTGTTCCTAACTGGTCGGTTCTATATATCTCTACATCTGCTTTACTAAGTTTATTTAAAGTATATTTGGTAGGATGACCATATTTATTATCTTTACCAACACTTATTACTCCGTATTTGGGGTTGACCCTCTTTAAAAATTTAAAGGTAGTAGAGGAGTTGCTTCCATGATGACCTACCTTCAATAAATCAGCACTTAAATCAACTTTATTTACAATCAACTCCTGCTCTACTTCTCTTTCAGCATCACCTGTAAAAAGAAAAGAAGTATCTTTAAAATCAATTTTAACTATGGCAGAATAGTTATTTAAATCTTTATAATCTTTTTTAATTGGGGCGATTATTCTTACCAATAAACCATCTTTGTCAATTAAAGTTACTCCTGCCTTTGCAACTGAGATTTTCAATCCCTTATGTTTAATAGCAATTAATAAATCTCTAAAGGTCTTAGAACTATGGGTGATTTTAGGCATATATACCTTTGCTATTTCAAAATGATTGACTACATCATCTAGTCCACCAATATGGTCTTCATGGGGGTGGGTAGCGATTAAGTAATCTATCTTATTGATATTTTCTTTCATTAAGTATTTTACTAGCAGATCTCCATCTGAGTTATTGCCCCCATCTATTAACATATTTTTGCTGTTGGGCAATTGAATTAAGATAGAATCTGCTTGCCCTACATCAATGAAATCTACTCTTAATAATTCTGCTGTTAGAGCTGTACTATTTAAATTAAATATAATTTGAATAAATAGAGTTAAAACTATTGTTAAATACTTCTTTTTTAGTTTCATTTATTATACCTCCTTTTAGTTGAATAGATTTAATAAATTGTTTGACTTGCCTATATAGATTTAAATAAAATATCCTTATAAATTAAGAATATTATCTCACTGTCTCTTATACACATC
>NZ_JBSQYM010000108.1:0-10304 GCF_055140805.1 Orenia sp. | reverse complement strand
TAAATTGATAATTTTATATCTAAAATGAAGTACCGTTTACTTTTCCAAACCATAAAAGATAAGATCAAAACTTTAATGCTAAACTTAAAAAAATAATTATTCAACAACCTATTATTTTAAAAAGTGATTTTACATATAATTCAATTAAGCTTAGATGGTTGGAAAATTAAATAAGAACAGGATTTTAGACTACAGGTCTCGAAAGAGTTTTAAGTTAACTGCTTGAAAATAATTAAAATTATAGAGAGAATGAGGTGATGAGATGGATAAATCTTATGTAGTAGGTGTTGATTTAGGTGGTACCAAGATTTTAACTGCGCTAGCAGACTTAGAGGGAAATATTATAGCTAAATGTAAAGTACCTACAGAGGCTAAGCAGGGTAAGGATAGAATCTTTGCTAACATCAAAAAAACTATTTATAATGTTTTAGAAGAAGCAGAGGTTGAAATGAAAGCAGTTAAAGGAATTGGGTTAGGTAGTCCAGGTCCTTTAGATGTCAAAACAGGAGTAATTGTCAATCCTCCTAATTTAGATTTAGAGAATGTAGATGTCTTAGCAGAGTTATCAGAATTTAAAGTACCAGTATTCTTAGAGAATGATGCCAATGCTGCTACTTTAGCAGAGAAGTGGTTTGGAGCAGGAAAAGATGTTAGTGATTTGATTTATATAACTATCAGTACTGGTATTGGTGCTGGAGTAATAATTGATAATAAGATCGTTCATGGAGTAAGTAGTGGAGCAGGTGAAGTAGGGCATACTACTTTAGACCCCCATAGTAATCTGCAATGTGGTTGTGGGAATTATGGTTGTTTTGAGGTCTTAGCTTCTGGTACTGCCTTAGGTAGAATGGGGCAAGAGGCTGTAAAATCAGGTAAAGATACTTTAATTGCTCAATTGGTAGATGATCTAGCAGAGGTTAATGGTGCCACTGTGGCAGAGGCTGCTTACAAGGGGGATCAGCTAGCCCAAGAGATAATCGATGAGATAGCAAACTATTTAGGGATAGGGCTAGCCAATCTAATTAATAACTTCAACCCTGAAAAGATCATTATTGGTGGTGGAGTTATTGCTTCTTGGGATTTATTTGAGGCTAAGGTCAAAGAGACTGTTCAAGCTAGAGCTTTAGATTTCTTAGCAGAAGCTACAACGATTACTACTGCTCAGTTAGGTAGTGATGTAGGAGTTAAGGGGGCAGTGGCTACTGCTTTAGTGAATCTAGGTTTATTATAACAATATAGAAAGGATGATAAAATAATGTATCCATTAAAGTTTGAACCTATTTATAAGGAAAAGATCTGGGGAGGGAGAGCCTTAGAAGAGAAATTCTCTAAGCAGTTACCTAAAGGATCAATCGGAGAGAGTTGGGAGATAGCAGCCCATGAGAATGGTACAAGTGTAATTTGTAATGGTAACTTAGCAGGAAAGAGTTTAATGGTAGCAATCAGAGAAGAGAGAGAAAAGATTCTAGGGGTTGAAGCAAAAGAGGATTATTATGAAAAATTTCCTTTACTTATCAAAATCCTAGATGCCAATGATAAGCTATCAGTACAGGTGCATCCAGATGATGAGTATGCTTTTGAACATGAAAATGGAGAGCTAGGGAAAACAGAGATGTGGTATGTGATTGATGCCCAAGAAGATGCTAAATTGGTCTATGGGGTCAAGCCTGAAGTAGATAAGGATGAGTTTGCTGCTTCTATTAAAGAGGGAAGATTAGAAGAGAACTTAATTGAGATAAATGTAGAGGCTGGAGATGTTCTTTATATGCCATCAGGAACTGTCCATGCCATTGAAGAAGGTATTTTAATTGCTGAGATTCAGCAGAACTCAGATACTACTTATCGTGTTTATGACTGGAATCGAATGGGGCAAGATGGCAAGCCTCGTGATTTACATATTGAGTCTGCCTTAGATGTAATTGAATTTGGCGCAGAAGCCGAAGAGAAGGTAGTTGGCTTAGAGATAAAAGAGGATGGTTATACCAGAACTATTTTAGTAGCCTGCCCTTACTTTACTACAGAAACTCTGGAGATAAGTGAGAAGTATAGTGCTGATACTAACAATGAACGTTTTTATGTATTGATGGGATTAGAAGGTAAGGCAAAGCTTTCTTACGAGGGCGGAGAGTTGGAACTAAAAGCAGGAGAAACTCTCTTACTACCAGCAGCCCTTGGTGAATATGAGCTTGTAGGAGAGTGTAAGTTGATTAAATCTTATATTAGAGATTTAGCTGAATTAAAAGCAGAACTAGAGGAGTTAGGTTACTCTCAAGAAGAGATTAAGCAGATTAAAGGTCTTTAAATATTGCTATTGATAATAGTTAAAATATACAATAAACGGAGGTATTTATAATGGATTACCAAAATAAATATCAAGCATGGTTAAATAATGATTATTTCGATCGAGAGACTAAAGAAGAGTTAGAAAAAATTAGTGGAAATGAAAAAGATATTGAAGATAGATTTTATACCAGTTTAGACTTTGGAACTGGTGGATTAAGGGGAGTTATTGGTGCTGGAACCAATAGAATTAATAAATATGTAGTTAGAAAAGCTACTCAAGGATTAGCCAATTATATTGCTAAAAATGGTGATAAAGCTAAGGGAGTTGTGATTTCTCATGATTCTAGATATAAATCTAGAGAATTTGCTATAGAAGCTGCATTGGTATTAGCAGCTAATGAGATTAAGGCTTATTTATTTGATGATTTACGTCCAACTCCAGAATTATCCTTTGCCCTTAGAGAATTAGGTGCTACTGCTGGTATAATGCTGACAGCAAGTCATAATCCGCCAGAATATAATGGTTACAAGGTCTATTGGGAAGATGGAGGTCAGATTGTTCCACCTCATGATAAAGGTATTATTGCTGAAGTCAATGCTATTGAGAACTTTGAAGAGGTAAAGATTATTTCGGAAGAAGTAGCTAGAGAAGAAGGATTATTTGAGATTATTGACCCTAAGATGGATGATAAGTATATCAAAACTTTAAAGGATTTATCTTTAAATCCTGAAGTAATCAAAGAAGTGGCTGATGATTTTCATCTTGTTTATACTCCATTACATGGGACTGGTAATATTCCTGTACAGAGAATCTTAAAGGAATTAGGTTTTAAGAATTTACATGTGGTCAAAGAACAAGAAGCACCAGACCCAGAATTTCCTACAGTAGCTTATCCTAATCCAGAGGAGCCTAATGTTTTTGAGATGGGGATTGAATTAGCTGATCAAACAGATGCCCAATTGGTTATGGCTAATGATCCAGATGCAGATAGGGTAGGTATTGCTGTCAAGGATACTGCTGATAATTGGGTCTTTTTAAATGGTAATGAAGTTGGAATATTATTAACTGAATACATAGTTAAGTCTTTAGATGAGGTCTCTGATAATGCTGTGGTTATCAAAACTGTGGTAACAACTGAGATGATTAATCCTATTGCTAAAAAATATAACCTTGATGTAATGAATACCTTGACAGGATTCAAATATATTGGTGAGAAGATTAGAGAATTTGAAGAAGGAAAGTATGATAGAGAATATTTATTTGGTTTTGAGGAAAGTTATGGTTATTTATATGGGACTCATGCTCGCGATAAAGATGCTATAGTAGCAACAATGTTAATTGCTGAGATGGCAGCTTATTATCAAGCTCAAGGTAGTTCCCTTTATCAAGAGTTGATGAGAATGTATGAGGAGTATGGCTATTATAAAGCAGATCTAGAAGCAATTAAGATGCCAGGAAAAGCAGGAAAGCAAAAGATTGCTTCTTTATTAAAATCTTTGCGTGAAGATAGTCCAGCAGAAATCAATGGACAGAAGGTAGTAGTTATCAAGGATTATTTGGTCAGTAAAGAATATGATATAACTATTGGAGAAGAGAAAACTATCGATTTGCCAGAATCTAATGTATTACAATTTTTATTAGAAGATGATAGCTTAGTAACAGTTAGACCATCTGGGACAGAACCGAAAATTAAATTCTACTTCTCCGTTGTAGGAGATAGCAATGTAGCTGCTGATGAGAAATTGGCTAATTTAAAGGAAGCTGTAATGGAGTTAATTAAATAATAAAATACTAATGGCGGGCAATTAGCTCGCCTTTTTTAATAAGTGATGAGTAAAGAACAGACTTTTTACTCATTTAAATATATGTTTTTTTAGAGAATGCGATATTTCTCACATCTGATCCTAATTCCAATGTCATAAAGCTATGATGTTATTAATTTACAGATGTTAAAATATTGGTTTCCCCTCGCTTGAGATGAAGAGAGGGGTGATGTATGAGCTTTTGAACTTAACTGTCCACTGTCCACCGTACACTGTCAACTGATACGAAAGTGTCCAATATACCACTAATATTTCATTTCAAATTCACACGCCTACAGAATTGAGGGAGTTATTTGTAAAGAGTTTCCGTATTAAAGCGGAAGGTATTATGGCTTTTGAAGCCTAGAAAAACAAGGGTTTATGTAGTATAATAAGATTAAGCTTAAAGAAGATAGTTAACTAATTTCCTCATTAGTAGGGTTTTTCCGGAAATAATAGTGGAAAACTACAACAAATAATAAGGTGATAAAGATGCTAGCATTACCAAATGAAAGAAGTACTAAGATATTGTCAATTTTATTAGATCAAGAAGAGGCAATTACTATCAAAGACTTAGCAGAGGAGTTTGAAGTATCTGCTAGGACAATTAGAAGTGATCTAAAGAAGCTAGAAGATGTCTTAAATAATGATGAAATTAAGTTGATTAAGAAACCTAGAGTGGGAGTTTGGTTGGAGGTTAAGCCTGAATATAAGAATGAATTAAAGAATGAACTCTTTAGTTCTGAAGGTTATAGAGCCCCTTTTTCTTCAGAAACTAGACAGAAGTATATTCTAAAATGCTTATTGCAGTCTGAAAATAAGTATACAATGAAAAGTTTAGGTGAAGAGTTATATGTTAGTAGAACTACTATTTATAATGATTTAGAAGATGTGGAAAAATGGCTGAATAAATATGATTTGATTTTAGAGAGAAAGCAGAATTATGGAGTTGAAGTTAAAGGGGAAGAGAAGAATTGGAGAAGAGCAGTAGCTGATCTATTGGCTCAATTTAAAGATAATCAAGAATTAAAAGCGATGCTAGAAGATGTAACTGACCCAACAATAATAGATAGTAGAATAGATAATAAAACTTATCAACAATTACGAGAACTTTTTAAAGATATTAATTTTAGAAAAATTGAGAATATTTTAGAGCAGATAGAAAGAGAGTCAGACTTTGTATTTACTGATGAAGCTTTTGTAGGATTAGTTATTCATATTGCTATTAGCTTAAAGAGGTTAATTAGAGGAAAAGATATTAAAATGGAAAGAGAACAGTTAAATTCTTTAAAAGAGACAGAAGAGTTTGAAATTGCCAAAATAATAGCTAAGAGTTTAGAAGAAGAGTTGGATGTGCAGATACCAGAAGCGGAATTAGGCTATATCTCTCTCCATATTTTAGGCTCCAAAGTACAACAGAACATTATCAGTAAGGATATAAATGATGTTTTAGAAAATACAGACCAGAAGGTAATTGAAATTGCTAAGGATATTATTTATATGGCAGGTGATGTGTTGGGAGTTAATTTAAGCGAGGATGAGCAGTTATTATTAGGATTGGTTTTACACTTAAGACCTGCTATTAATCGCTTAAAATATGGAATGAGCCTTAGAAATCCAATTTTAGATGAAATCAAGAATAATTATCCTAGTATCTTTGGGGCTGCTTGGGCTACTAGTATAGTTTTTGAGAAGCATTTAGGGATTAAAGTCAATGAAGAAGAGATTGGTTATATAGCATTACACTTAGGTGCTGCTTTAGAAAGAAACAACAATAAGATTAAAGTGATTGTTGTATGTAGTAGTGGAATTGGTACTTCTCAGTTGGTAGCAACTAGATTAAGAAAGCGGTTAGCTGGGATAGAGATAGTTGATTTAATATCGGTACATGAATTAAAAAATAGAGAATTGGAAGGTGTAGATATAATTGTTAGTACCATTCCGATAAATGATATTTCTAAACCTGTAGTACAAGTTAGTGCTTTGTTGACAGAAGATGATATTAAGTTGATTAAAAGTAAAATTAATTATTTAGTCAAAGATAAAGAGAATCAAAAGTTAAAATTAGAATCGGTATCTGATGAGATTAAAGAGTTGTTTGATGATGAGCTGATCTATATAAATTTAGATTTGGATTCAAAAGAGGAGCTTATTAAAAGATTGAGCACTGAGCTTTTAAATAAAGAATTAGTTGAAGAAGGCTTTGTAGTTTCAGCATTAGAGAGGGAAAAGATAACATCTACTGCTGTAGGAAATGAGGTAGCTATTCCCCATGGTAGAGAAAGTTATGTTTTAAACTCTAAGATAGCAGTAGCTACTTTAGCCAAGCCAGTAAAATGGGGAAATGAGCCAGTAAGTATTAT
Source organism: Orenia sp. (assembly GCF_055140805.1). Lineage (NCBI taxonomy): Bacteria > Bacillati > Bacillota > Clostridia > Halanaerobiales > Halobacteroidaceae > Orenia > Orenia sp. Next base: position 3,855 of record NZ_JBSQYM010000108.1, on the reverse strand, counting down.
TCTCTTACTAGCTTTAGAAAAAGAAAAATCTAAGAATTTTTTCAGATATTTTCATAGAATTCTCGACAATAAGCAAGTATTAGAAGCAATTAAAAGAGCTAATACAAAAGAAGATATAAAAAATTTATTATTTAAGAGGTGATGGAGATGGGTTCTTTAATAAATGAAGATTTAATTGTCCTTGATATGGAAGGTGAAGATAGAGATAGTATAATCAAATCATTAGGTGAATTGATTGATAGAAATGGTAATTTAAATTCAGTAGCTGAGTACCTGCAAACTGTATTTGAGAGAGAGGAGAAGTCAAGTACAGGGGTTGGATATGGAATTGCTATCCCTCATGGGAAATCTGAGGGAGTTGATAAGCCGGCAATAGCTTTTGCAAGGCTTAAAGAAGCAGTAGAATGGGAGTCTTTTGATGATAAACCAGTAAAATTGGTCTTCTTATTGGCAGTTCCAGCTAAGAGTGAATCAAATGAGCATTTAAAGATTTTATCAACTTTATCTAGAAATTTATTAAATGAAGAGTTTAAGGACAATTTAATATCTGCTGAAAATACAGAGGATATTAATGATATCTTATCTAAAATGTTTTCAACAATAAATAATTAAAAGGAGTGGTATAAATGAAGATTTTAGCAGTTACAGCATGTCCTACAGGAGTGGCACATACTTATTTGGCAGCAGAATCATTAGAGAAGAGTGCTAAGAAAAAAGGAGTAGAGATTAAAGTAGAGACTCAAGGCTCAATTGGAATTGAAAACCAGATTACTGAAGAGGATGTAAAAGAGGCTGTAGCAGTAATCATAGCAGCAGATGTTAATATATCTAACCCAGAAAGATTTAAAAGTATGCCAAAGTTAAAACTTGATGTCCAAAAAGCAATTAAGCATGCTGATCAAATTATTGATAAGATAATTGAAAAGTTTGGGGAATAGAATTTTGAGGATTTTGTAATATAATGCCTAGTCTTTTAAGGAATAAGTAACATAGTAATTATGAGATCCTCTATATAATTCTTGACATAGGCTATTGAATAAATTGGATAATATTTAATAAGGTTATAAGGTTAAATTAATTTGATTTATTCAATAGTCTAAATATAAATTAAATAGGGGTGTAAGTTTATGAAAAAGACATTTTCAGATTTAAAAAAGCATCTTTTGACAGGAACAAGTCATATGATTCCATTTATTGTGGCTGGTGGAGTACTTTTATCATTAGCAGTAATGCTCAGTGGAAAAGGTGCTGTACCTGATAGTGGAATATTAAAAGATATATCTGATATGGGGATTGCAGGATTAACTCTTTTTACAGTTATACTTGGTGGTTATATTGCTTACTCTATAGCTGATCGACCTGGGTTAGCTCCTGCAATGATTGGTACGTGGATAGCGGTTAATAATTATAAGACGGGATTTATAGGAGCAATTATTGTAGGGTTTTTAGCTGGTTATGTAGTTAATATGCTTAAAAAAATTAAATTACCATCTAACATGAGATCACTTTCAACTATCTTTATCTTTCCTTTATTTGGAACCTTTATAGTGTGTGGGGTTGTAATGTGGGTAATAGGAACTCCTATTGCAGCCATGATGAACTTCTTAAATACTTGGCTTAATTCAATGCAAGATAGTGGGAAAGTACTGCTGGGAACTATTTTAGGTGGAATGACAGCCTTTGATATGGGAGGACCTATTAATAAAGTAGCAACTTTATTTGCTCAAACACAAGTTGGAGAGCATCCATGGCTGATGGGAGGAGTTGGAGTAGCCATTTGTACACCACCAATTGGAATGGGATTAGCGACATTCTTAGCTCCAAAAAAATACTCTTCTGAAGAACAAGAAGCAGGAAAAGCAGCATTACTAATGGGCATGATTGGTATTACTGAAGGAGCAATTCCTTTTGCAGCAGCAGATCCTTTAAGAGTTCTACCTTCAATTGTAGTAGGTGGAATTATAGGGAATGTAATTGCTTTTTTAATGGGAGTTTTAAATCATGCACCATGGGGTGGATGGATAGTTTTACCTGTAGTAGAAGGTAAGATTTTCTATGTAATAGCCACTTTGGCAGGTTCTTTTGCTACAGCAATTGTAGTTAATCTACTCAAAAAAGAGAAGGTAGAAGATGATAAAGAGGATTTAGTTGAAGATGATGTAGAAGATTTAGAGCTAGATTTAGAATTTGATATGAGTTAGTGGTCTAATTTGTTCTGTTTAAAGTTCTAGAATATTTAAAATCTAAACTTGCCAAAAACATAATCTTTATAAAAATTAAGTACTAAATCTAATAAAAGGGGTGTAACCATGAAAAAAACATTGAATCAAATTAGACAACATTTGATGACTGGTGTATCTCATATGATTCCTTTTGTCGTTGCAGGTGGAGTATTAATTGCCTTTTCAATTATGTTAAGTGGTGTAAAGGCTGGCTCAGGAGCAGATGTAACTAATCCAATTTTAGAGAATTTATTAAATTTAGGTGTAGCAGGATTTACAATGATGGTTCCAGTTTTGGCCGGTTATATAGCTTATTCAATTGCTGATCGACCTGGTTTAGCTCCAGGTATGATTGGAGGTTATTTAGCTGGACAGATAGGAGCAGGATTTTTAGGTGGTATTATTGCTGGTATTATTGCTGGTTTTATAGCAAATTGGATTAAAGGTTGGTCTGTACCTGATATTTTAAGACCTATTATGCCTATCTTTGTTATTCCTCTATTATCTACAATTATTGTTGGAAGTTTATTGCAATATGTAGTAGGTGTACCGATTAGTAACTTTATGGCTGGATTGACAGGTTGGTTACAAGCTATGAGTGATGGTAGTCAAATAGTATTTGGAATTATTTTAGGGGCAATGATTGCTTTTGATATGGGTGGACCGATTAATAAGACAGCCTTCTTGTTTGGTGCTGGATTAATTGAGCAAGGAGTTTACACAGTTATGGGTCCAATTGCTGTTGCAATCTGTATCCCACCATTAGCAATGGCATTAGCAACAACTTTAGCACCAAATAAGTATACATCCCAAGAACGCCAAGCTGGTAAAGGTGCCTTTTTTATGGGGTTAATAGGAATTACTGAAGGAGCTATACCTTTTGCTGCGGCAGATCCAATTAGGGTTATTCCTTCTATTGTAACTGGTTCTGCTATAGGTGGAGCAATTGCTGCTGTGAGTGGAGTAGGCGATCATGCCCCTCATGGAGGTCCAATAGTTTTACCAGTAGTTGATAATAGATTAATGTTTATTGTGGCTGTTGTAGTAGGAGTATTAGTAAGTGCTTTGATGGTAAATATGTTGAAAAAAGAGGTTACAGAAGAGGTATCAGAGATAGAAGTAGAGGAAGATGAGTTGGATTTAGAGTTTGATTTAGATTAATAATAAGAATTTTTATAAGATAATAAGTAGTTATAGCAGAGAAACTCTTTTATTACCAGCATCCCTTGGTGAATATGAGCTTATAGGAGAGTGCAAATTGATTAAATCTTATATTAGAGATTTAGCTAAATTCAAAGCAGAATTAAAGGAATTGGGTTACTCTCAAGAAGAGATTAAGCAAATTAAAGGTCTTTAATTTAACTAAAAAATTAATAGAAGAGTTGATTAAATACCTAGCCCAGAGGTTAGTACTAACCTCTGGGCTAGGTATTTTTATTTAAGAGATTAAAAAGAGAGAAAGTTTCTTAAACAATTGCGGAAATATAATTAAATTAATGCATCAAAATATTATTTATGTTATAATTTTAATTATAAATCATACGCGTTAACTTAAGCCGAATTTTGACAATTAGTCAATGGAATAGTATATTCCATCAATCTGTCTAAAGTTGTTTTTCGCTTACGTTTCTCA
>NZ_JBSQYM010000107.1:0-10549 GCF_055140805.1 Orenia sp. | reverse complement strand
ATCACACTCCAATAGATATATAATATCGTAAATAAAATAAAATTTGGAGTGTTTATTTTATTTTTTCGCAGTTTAATCATATATAAGGTGATAAGAGCTAATTAGTTTAAAATTATTCTTATTTTTTATTACCTTTATATATTTGTGTATAGATAACATGATTGTAAAGGAGGAGTCAATATGTAAAGAAAATTTAAGTATTATTTGGAATTATTTTTTAGTAGTGGGTTATGTATTTTAGAAAATTTATAAATATCTTATATGAAATATTAATATTTAATATATATTTATAAGATTATAAGGTGTTATTTGAAAAATGATTTATAATCAAATAATTAGGAGGAATAGAATGAAGACATTAGCATTAATATTAGCAGGTGGTAGAGGAACTAGGTTGGATATTTTATCAGAACATAGGGCTAAGCCTAGTGTACCTTTTGCAGGTAAATTTAGATTAATAGATTTTGCTTTAAGTAATTGCGTTAATTCTGGAATCTATGATATTGGAGTTTTAACACAATATTTGCCACTATCATTAAATGACCATATTGGAATCGGAAAGCCTTGGGATTTAGATCGTAGAATGGGCGGAGTGACAATACTACAGCCTTATACTGGAAGAAAAGGTGGTTGGTATCAAGGGACTGCCCATGCTGTTTATCAGAATATCAATTTTATTAAAAAGCATAATCCTAAATATGTAGTTGTTCTCTCTGGAGACCATGTATATAAGATGAATTATGATGAAATGATATCATTTCATAAAGAAAAAGGGGCGGATTTAACTATTGCAACTCAGAGGGTTGCCTGGGAAGATGCTCATCAGTTTGGAATTTTAGAAGCGAATAATAATATGCAGATTGTTGATTTTAAAGAGAAGCCAGAAAACCCACCTAGTAATTTAGCTTCAATGGGGATATATGTCTTCACCGCTGATGTACTGATTGATAAATTAGAGAGTTTTTGTGATCAGGAGAATTCTGACTTTGGTCACCACATAATTCCAGAGATGATTGAAAATAATAATGTATTTGCCTATGAGTATAAAGGATACTGGAAAGATGTAGGAACCCTTAAGTCTTTCTGGGAAACCAATCTATCATTGACAGATCCATTACCAGAGCTGAATTTGTATGATAAAAATTGGCGGATGCATACAAGGACTGAAGAGGAACCACCTGTCAAATTTGGAAGAAAAGGTAGGGCGATTGAGAGCCTTATTTCTAATGGGTCAATTATTAATGGGGTGGTAGAAAATTCTGTTATCTCTCCAGGGGTGGTGATTGAAGAGGGGGCAGTAGTTAGAGATTCGGTCATATTTAATAATACTGTTATTAAAAAAGATTCGATAGTATGTAAATGTATAGTTGATAAGAGTGTAGTTATTGGGGAGAATTCTCATATAGGTTTTGGAAATGATTATACTCCTAATCTAGAGAAATCAGACTTATTAACAAATGGTCTAACAGTTATAGCTAAAAGAGCTAATATCCCAGCTAATACTCAGATTGGACGTAACTGCCGAGTCTTATCTTATGTAAATGAAGATGATTTTGAAGATAGGATTATTTCAAGTGGTAAGACTGTTAAACACAATATCAAAGATGATGTCTATATGTTAACTGTAGCTAAATAAAAAAAGTAGAGGTTGCTGATATCAGCAACCTCTACTTTTTTTATAGTTTTAATTTTACATTAAAATTTGTTAATTTTTGATAATATATCTGATTAATGATTTTATTCTTGCAAAACAAACTTATATGTGTTATTTTATTAGTAATAAAGAAAAAATATTACTAGTACTCGTATAATATCGAGAATAAGGCTCGAGAGTTTCTACCAGATGGCCGAAAACTATCTGACTACGAGTGGAAGTGTACCTAAAAGGCAGTTTATAGTTGATAGTCAGCAGTGTATAGTTGAAAATCATAAAGAATTAGAACAATTTTAAAAGATTTTGCTTTTATGCTCTTAACTATATAATGTAAATTGTACATTATACACTGAAGTTCAAAAGGTACAGATACATAAATTGTATTATCCAAAGGAAAAAGTCCAGATGGATAGCTTTCACTTGTAAGGGTGAAGTCTATCTATCTGGGCTTTTTCTGTTTTTAGTAATTTAAATTTAAAGTAGCTACTATATCAATTGCAAATTGACATAATGGGAGGAAGGTATAATGAAGTTATTAAAGGAGAAAATCAAAGAAGATGGAAAGCTGATTGGGAGTAATATTCTAAAGGTTGATTCCTTTTTAAATCACCAGATAGACCCTCAGTTGATGGCAGAGATTGGAAAAGAGTTTGCTCAGCGCTTCCGTCAAGAAGAGATTAGCAAAGTTTTAACAATTGAAGCTTCAGGGATTGCAGTGGCTTTAATGGTAGGCTTGGAATTGGATGTACCAGTACTTTTTGCTAAGAAGAAGAAGGCATCTACTATGGATGGAAAAGTTTATACTGGTAAGGTGAAATCCTTTACTAAAAATCAAGTCTATGATATTAGCGTGGCTGCTAAGTACTTAAATAAAGATGATAAGGTCTTAATCATCGATGATTTTTTGGCTATGGGTCAAGCTTCACAAGGGTTAATAGAGATTGTGAAAGATGCTCAGGCTCAGCTAGCAGGGGTTGGAATTGTAATTGAAAAAGGATTTCAGCCTGGTGGAGAGCAGTTGCGTAATGAAGGTGTTAGGGTAGAATCTTTAGCTATTATTGAAAGTTTAGAGGATAATCAGATTACCTTTGCTTAAAAATGAGTTTAGATTTAATTCAATTAAAATTAAAGTTTATTCTAGTAAAAAAAATTTAGACAATAAATTGATATTACGACACTTTGTGTCGAGTGTGAGCTATGAGTGTGAGTGTGTGTAAAACTTTTTTTGGGGTTTACTCACACTCACACACCCACTCACGCTAATTTTAAAAGTGTCACAATCTATCCATTAAGTATTAATATTAATGCTATAAATACATAAGGAGGAAATCAAATGAGTCAAGAGTTAGTATACCAAGAAGAATTAATTGATGAAACAGAGTCTAATCAAAGCAGAACAGTTGAATTATCCTATGGGATTGAAGATAGACCAGAGTTGAAGGTAGCTACTGCTTTAGCTATTCAGCATATTGTAGCTGCCTTTAGTGGGATTGTAGCTGTGCCTTTGGTAGTTGGAGGGGTATTGGGGCTTTCTCCAGTTGAGATGGCTTACTTGGTCAGTACTGCTTTATTTATGGCTGGATTAGCTACTGTTATTCAAGCTAAGGGTTTTGCTAAGGTAGGTTCTAAATTACCTTGTATCATGGGGACTGATTTTACCTTTGTTGGTCCTTCAATAGCTGTTGGCAGTACTATGGGGTTGCCAGGAATCTTTGGAGCAACCTTATTAGCTGCACCAATTGAGATGATTATTAGTAAATTCTTTCCTAAGATTAAGAAGTTCTTTCCGCCGGTAGTTACTGGTTGTGTAGTAACTTTAATTGGACTAACTATCTTACCAGTAGGAATTGATTGGGCTGCTGGTGGCTATGGAGCAGCTGACTATGGTAGTCTAGAAAATGTTGGTGTATCTTTAGCAGTTTTAGCAGTAATTGTTATATTGAATCAATTTGCTACAGGTTTTTGGAGTTCTGCTTCTATCTTGGTAGGTATTTTATTTGGTTATATAATTTCTTATCCAATGGGAATGTTAGATTTTTCTGCTGTCAAGCAAGCAGCTTTAATCAACTTACCAATGCCTTTTAAATATGGAGTAGCTTTTAGTTTGACAGGATTTTTAGCTTTTATTCCAGCTTATTTAGTAACTAGTGTAGAGACTGTTGGGGATTTATTGGCTGTTGGCGAAGCCTGTAATAAAGAATTAGAGAGTGAAGATATCTCAAAAGGTTTAATGGCTGATGGTGTAGGAAGTATGTTAGCTGGGGTTTTTGGAGCAGGTCCTAATACCTCTTTTAGCCAGAATGTTGGAATTATTCCCTTAACAGGGGTGGCTAGTAGATTTGTAGTTATCTTAGCTGGAATTATCTTAATGATTTTAGGGATATTTCCTAAGCTAGGAGCATTGATTGCTATTATGCCTAATCCAGTATTGGGTGGAGCAGGGATTGTCATGTTTGGAATGATAGCTGCTAGTGGTATTAAGGTATTGCATGATGCTAAGCTTAATAGAAGAAATCTATTGATTATAGCTATCTCTTTAGGTTTTGGTTTAGGTGTAGTTGTCAGACCAGATATTTTAAGTCATCTACCAAAGGGATTAAATACCTTCTTTCAATCAGGAATTACTACAGGAACTTTAACAGCATTGTTATTAAATGTTTTCCTTCCAGAGATGGAAGAGTAAAGTATAAATACGAGAAGACTCCAATTAAATTTGGGGTCTTTTTTATTGACACTATCTTAAATTAAGCATATAATCAATTTAGATATTTAGATAATTATTTAAATGTATAAAAGATCTTTTAACTATCAATTTTAGTAAGGAGAACTTATATTATTTTTTGCAGATTTGTCACTTCCTAATGTTTGCTCTGCAATTGATCATTAACTATTAATCATAGTAAAGAAGGGGGAGAGCACGTGTCTTTAAATTTTGATCAGACTTTTAAAGCTTTAGCAGATGGGAATCGTCGTAAAATACTAATATTATTAAAGGAAAAGGATTTGACTGCCGGAGAGATAGCAGATGAGTTTAATATCAGTAAACCCTCTATTTCACATCACTTAAAGATACTAAAGAATGCCGATTTGGTAGATGATAGAAGGGAAGGGCAGCAGATATATTACTCCTTGAAGATGACTGTTTTTCAGGAGATAATGAATGGTTTTCTTAATATATTTGAAGGGGAGGATAGCAATGAGTAAATTTAGTCTTAAGCGGGATTTTTATTCACTTATTATTTTATTATTAGGGTTAGGGATTGTGCTTTGGGCTTATCCAAAATTGCCTCAGCAGATACCATCACATTGGAATATGAAAGGGGAAGTTGATGGTTATGCTGCCAAAGCCTTTGGGGCTTTTATGGGGCTTTCAATAGCAGCCTTGATTTATTTTGGTTTTTATCTGTTGGCTAAGATAGATCCATTAAAGAAGAATTACCAACGCTTTAATAAAGGTTATTTATTAATTAGGGATACAATGATTACTTTTTTTGTTCTTCTTAATATAATTTCTGTCTTAGCTGGATTGGGTTATATTGAAGATGCTAGTAAATCTATCTTTATTCTATTCTCATTATTAATGATAGCTATGGGCAATTATATGCCTACCTTCAAACGAAACTGGTTTTTAGGAATTAAGACTCCATGGACAGTATCAAGTGAGGAAGTCTGGAATCGTACCCATCGAATAGGTGGAAAGTTATTTATGCTAGGAGGCTTATTGGGGCTAATAGAGGCTATCTTTATGGATAGTAGTTATCTCTTTTTGATAGGTGTAATTGGAGCTTCTTTAGGAAGTACAATTTATTCATATTGGTTATATCAAAAGTTAGCTGATTAATTATAATAAGTAAGGCGTCGATAATAGAGAAGTTAACTAGAAATAAGATCAAGAATATAGCTATGATTAATTTCATAAAAGATAATCAGACTGAGTCTATTAAAGAGTTTGAAGAGTTAATTCTAGTTAGTGGAAGAAGTGATAGACCTTGGGTTTATATCAGTAGTGGGAGTAAAATAAAGAAGCTAGCCAGATATTTTATCTGGCTAGCTATTGTTTATACTTAGAGATAAATTATTGTGTCCAAACAGCCCACTGATTTCCAGAGGCACGAAGGTTCCAACCTGAACCAGGACTCCAGTCACCAGGACCAATCTTTACAGCTAAACTACTATTAATTATTGCTGCATATTTACTACTATCTGCTACTTGAATACTTACAGGACTTGTAGAGGTAATTCCTTGTTCTTTTCTAAGGTTAATCAAGGTCTTAATCTTTGATTGTAAGTCATTACCCCAGTCAAAGTAATGAGGCCAATAAACACAAGGTGTTCCAGGATGAGTTAAGATATAAGCATATCCCTGCTCTACCTTACTCATTTCAAAAGGCCAATGTTCTTGTCCACCATCTGGTGAAGGACCTGTATCATGGTTATCAATAAAGGTTACTGACATTTCAGGCCACCAACCAATTGCTCCAATTGGGTTATTGCTAGAATCTCGCAATCTCCAGTATTCACTTCGTGAAGTTGCCAGCATTAGCTGCCACTTGGTAGTAAAGTCAAAGACTGTAGATTTTGCTCCAGTGGCATCAATCCAATCTATTAATTTTTGCCTATGGTAATTTACATTATCACCTGAAGCATAGTAATCACCAGTGATATCTGGCCATAACTCACCAACAGAGAAGTAAGGTGAGGTAGCATCATTATAGATTCCATTATAGTAACCAGAGTATCCTTTGACATAATCATAACGCCAACCTTTAAAACCTACATCATCTTTTAACCAATTCATCCAAGACTCAATCTCTGCTTGAACATCATAATAGGTGTGGTCAAGGTCACGAGCTGCAGCATAACCATCGCCTGTATCAGCATTTCCTGTTCCTTCTCCCCACTCATCGTCATTAGTAACAGCATGATTGTTATCATCAAAGGCTGGATTAGAGAAGTCAGCCCAATCTGTTGTACCGACTCTGTGATTGATAACGATATCTGCAATTGGTTTGATTCCTCGGTTATTCATTGCATTAACAGCTGCTCTAAGCTGAGCTTCAGTACCATGGTCAGAGTTGAGGTTATACCATTCATTAGGCAAATAACCTGTTCCACCTGTAGACTTTGATACAGGGGGGAACCAGACCATAGTAAATCCAGCCTCACTAATTGTATCAGCTTTATTTATTATGGTATTCCAAGTCCCATATTTCCATGAGTTCCAGTGAAAACCTTGAAGGATTACATCATTTCCTGATCCAGAATAAGCAGCTTCCACAGGGGCTATTGTTGTAGAGAAGGATAAAGTAAAGCAAATTAATATTAGTAACAATATTCTTCTAAGATCTTTAATTATCATTATATAACCTCCTTGTTTAATTGAAAATATCTTACTGACATAAATTAAACCTAACAAGTGATTCATATAAATTTTGATTGAGTAGAAGTTAATTAAGCTTTAATAATCACCTCCTTTCAAGATGATTTAAAATATTCTGAAAATTAACTATAAAAGAAAATAAGAGTTAATTTTAATTGTTTATAGAGATAAGGCTGACAAAACTGAATTTATTTATATTTCTATCTTTCTATACTTGTATAAAAATACCTTCTATCTGGACTGCTTATAAATTGCCACTTTGATTATGGAAATCTTAAATTATAAATAAGGAAGAGTAGGTTATATAGAAGTTAATATCAAACTAAATAGGTGAAGCTTCACCTATTTAGTTTGATATTTAAAAAGCTATAATCAGAAAATATATTTAGATATTATTGTGTCCAAACAGCCCATTGATTTCCAGAAGTGCGAAGAGTCCAACCTGAACCAGGGCTCCAGTCACCAGAACCAATTTTTACCGCTAAGGTATTATTGATTATGGCTGCATATTTACTACTATCTGCTACTTGAATACTTACAGGACTTGTAGAGGTAATTCCTTGTTCTTTTCTAAGGCTAATCAAGGTTTTAATCTTTGATTGTAAATCTTTACCCCAATCAAAGTAATGAGGCCAATAGACACAAGGGGTTCCAGGGTGAGTTAGAATATATGCATAGCCTTCTTCTAAATGATTATTATCAAAAGCCCAAAGTTCTTGACCACCATCTGGTGAAGCTCCTGTATCGTGGTTATCGACAAAGGTTACTGACATTTCAGGCCACCAACCAATTGCTCCAATTGGGTTACCACTAGAATCTCTCAATCTCCAGTATTCACTTCGTGAAGTTGCCAGCATTAGCTGCCACTTGGTAGTAAAGTCAAAAACTGTTGATTTTTGACCTGTAGCATTGATCCAATCCATCAATTTTTGTCTATGGTAATTTACATTGTCACCAGAGGCATAGTAATCACCAGTGATATCTGGCCAATACTCGCCAACAGAGAAGTAAGGTGAGGTAGCATCATTGTAAATTCCATTATAGTAACCAGAGTATCCTTTGACATAATCATAACGCCAACCTTTAAATCCTACATCAGTTTTTAACCAATTCATCCAAGACTCAATCTTTGATTGGACATCATAATAAGTGTGGTCAAGATCACGACCTGCAGCATATCCGCCACCTGTATCAGCATTTCCTGTTCCTTGACCCCACTCATCATCACGGGTAACTGCATGCTTATTATCAGCAAAGGCTGGATTAGAGAAGTCAGCCCAATCTGTTGTACCGACTCTGTGATTGATAACAATATCTGCAATAGGTTTAATCCCTCTATTATTTAAAGCAGTTACAGCTGATCTAAGTTCAGATTCACTTCCGCGCTTTGAATTGAGGTTATACCATTCAGTAGGCAAATAACCATTATCATCTGCAGAAGCTGAAACTGGTGGTAACCAGACCATAGTAAAGCCTGCATCTTTAATGGCATCAGCATTATTTTTGATGGTATTCCAAGTGCCATACTTCCAAGAGTTCCAATGAAAGCCTTGAAGTATTACATCACTTCCTGATCCCGAATAAGCAGCTTCTGCTGGGGTGATCAGTGTAGTAAGCAATAAAGCAGAACAGACTAAGAACAACAATAATCCTCTTTTAATCTCTCTAATTCTCATCATATAGACCTCCTTATTTAGTTAAATACTTATGGCCCAACATAATCTAGAGTGATTCAATCCATCCATACAACATTTTTTAATTAATACAAGGTTTTTAATAAATTAGAATTAACAATCACCCCCTTATAAAATTACTTTTTATATTTCAAAATTAGCTCCAAGACTTAACCAGAACTAATTTTAAAACCTTTAAAGTTCTTAGTTAGGTGATATTAAAGAACCTAATTATACTTGCATATAAGAGTTATAAAGTAAAACTTATGTAAATTTAATTTCACCATTTACTATAAAAATCCTTTTTATACATATTATATATAAATTTCCACTTAAATTGTGGCAAATTGAAACTATTGAGATTTTTCTATGTTAGAATTACAATTTAACAGGTAAGTTAATTAATAAAAAAGCCTATGCTTTAAGCACAGGCTCAGTTTGGTTTAAGGGTGACTAGTTATTTTTTATAGATACTAATACTATAATTTTCCTGCTAATTTCTTTTTAATCTTTTTAATTCTGCTATCAGCTAAATCTAATTTAGTCTCAAAAAAATCTTCCATCAACTGGGTTAAATTATCTTTAAATTCTGTTCCTAACATTTCTATAAAAGCATATTCTAGCAATCGTTCATCACGGTATTCGCTAATCCCCATATTATTAGATTTTTGATAGTCTCTAACTATATCTTCCCAACTAGCTCCCATTAAAGCTGACAAGATAGCAATTATAACTCCAGTCCTATCGGTGCCTATTCTACAGTGAACTAAGAAAGGTGCTTTGTTATTATCATCAAGGATGAAATTAGCAATCCTTTTAACTAGATTAGCAAATTCATCGCTAGCTGCAATATAATAAAAGACATCATAGTTATAACCTTTATTGGTAAAGATAGTATTATTATTTAGAATTAACTCCTTATAATAAGGAAATTTATTAAATATACTTTCATCAGTATCTGATAGGTTGATGATAGAGTTGATTTTATTATGAGCTATTAGCTCTTGGGTAAGCATTAAACGTTTTTCCTCTAAGGGATGATCAGCTCTAGATTTTTTTAAAGGATGATAAGATCGATATAAGATACCTTCTCCTAAAGAACCTAAATTAACCGATCTAAAGTTGGTTAATTCTTTATCAGAACTATAATTAGTTTTATATTCTTCTATTTGACTGTTTATCTTTTTAATTTTATTGGTCTTACTCTTATCCAAATGGATAATGTGTTTATATCCTCCACTGTGGCCATCATAAAATTTATCCTTTAGGGGAACTTCTTCTGGGGCATCTAAATAATACTTACCATTTATTATAAATCTAAACTCACCCTGTCCTGAGTTACCAGGAATATCGACTTCATTAATCTTTTTATTTAATATCCATAAATCATCAGTGACCTTTTCTAAGTTCCAGAGATTCTTCCATGCTGTAAAGCTGGCATTTAAAGCTACCTCTTTTATTATAATATCATCATCCAACTGCTTACCTTGATAAATGTTTTTATCAAAGATAAAGGTTATTTTATCATCCTTTAAAGAATAACCTTTCATTTTATTATCTTTTCCAATATCTATCTTAATTTCAATCATCTCCTTTAATAAAATTAAAGCTGTTATTTATATATTAAATATAAGCCTTTTAAATCCTTGTCTAGAAGTCTAATCTTTTTATAGAATAACAAATTATTGTTGCTATATAAGTTGAACTAGTTTTTTAAAGAATCAAAAAGTATTTTTTTGCAACGAATTAACACGAATTACACGAATAAAAGGCAAAAAGAATAAATTAATAGTTTAGAATTTTCTTTGTTTTAAATTCGCTAGATTCGTTGCTAAATAAGTT
>NZ_JBSQYM010000106.1:0-13728 GCF_055140805.1 Orenia sp. | reverse complement strand
AGATGTGTATAAGAGACAGAAGAGTACTTCCTCGGAGAAGAACACTCTTCGGGTTGGAAAAGATAACCCCTCGTGAAATTTTAATTTTTATGGTTCTCCTCAGGGCGCGTGGCAAAAAATCATTCTTGTTTGCTCTTTTTCTTTTGAAATTTTTAATATGAAATCTTTATCGGTTTATATATAATTATCTTTTTTCATCTTCAGATATAACCTCGTAATTTGATAAATTTAGCAATTTAAATTAAAATATAGGAAAGATAACATTTTTAAGGAGGAGAGAGAATTGAGAAAAAAACTAACATTAGTATTATTTACTCTATTAACATTATTTCTGTTGGTAGGATGTTCAACTCAACAAGAAACAGTAGTTCAAAAAGAAAACCAAACAAGTCAGAATAATAAACAAACTCTTAAGATAGGAATTGCTAAAGAACCAGCAAATCTAAATCCAGTATTAATCTCTGGTCTTTATGGAGAGAGCTTAGCTGGTAATATCTTTGATACTTTGGTCTCTTTTAAAGAGAACTCAGCAGAGGCTAGTCCAGCTTTAGCTAAAAGTTGGGAAATCAGCAACTCAGGAACAGAGTATACCTTTAATTTGAGAAAAGATGTTGAATTTCATAATGGTGATAAGTTAACTGCCGATGATGTTAAATTTACTCTAGAAGCTATTATGAATCCAGAGAATGCATCACCAAGTAAAGAGTTCTTCGCACCTGTTAAAAAGATTGAAGTTATAGATGATTATACTGTCAAAATTACTTTAAAGAATCCATATTCACCCTTTATGATGGCACTAGGTAATCCTACTGCTGGAATTATACCTAAAAAGGTCATTGAAAAGGTTGGAATGGATGAATTTGACCGTAACCCAATTGGAACAGGTCCTTTCAAATTCGCCGAGTGGGTTCCTGATGACCATATTAAATTAGTTAAGAATAAAGAGTATTTCTTAGCTGAACCAAACTTAGATGAAGTAATCTATCGACCGATTCCTAAAGCTGAAGTTATGGCAGCAGAGATCCAAGCTGGAGGAATTGATATAGCAAGTGATTTATTACCACAAGATATCAAGAAGTTATCTCAAGATGATTCCTTAGTGGTCAAGACTGTCTCAGGTCTATCACTAAAATATGTTGGATTCTCAGCTCAAATAAAGCCATTCTCAGATATAAGATTTAGAAAAGCAGTCTATTATGCCGTCCCAATTGATGATGTAGTACAAGGAATCTTTGGAGACACTGGAGATAGAGCTTATTCTTGGATTCCACCTTCAGTCTTTCCTGATGATAACGATTATATGAAAGCCCATGCTCTTAAGCAAAACAAAGAAAAAGCTAAAGAGTTATTTGCTCAACTAAAAGCAGAGGGCATCTTAAAGGATGGATTTGAATTCTCTATCTATTCACCTCAAGACCCTTATCGAAAGAAAGTAGCTACAGCAATTGCTACCGAGCTTAAAAGTTATGGTCTCAATGCTAAAGTAGAAGCATTGGAATGGGGAACTTTATTACCTCTTTTGAAGAATGGAAAAGCAGGGATCTATATCATGGGCTGGGGTTCTGTTCCTGACCCAGATAGATGGACCTATAAGATCTTTCATACAGGATCAGCAATGAACTTCTCCAAATATAATAATAAAGAAGTAGAGCAAGCCTTAGAAAGAGGAAGAAGGTTGGTAGGAAGTGATAAGAGAGGAGCAGAGTATAAGAAAGCTATGAGAAAAGCATTAGCTGAAGATTATATTCACATTCCATTGGCCTTTACTAATGTCACAACAGTGATGAATAAGAATGTTAAAGGCTTTGAACCTTCTCCCCAAGGATACTTCCACCTAGTAACTGATAAAAGAAATGTAACGATCAAATAGATTAAAGTAATAATTAGTCAAGGGTGATAAAATAAAAGACCTGTAAAAACTGGTGGTAAGTAACTATTAATAGTTGCTTACCACTTAATTACTCATGCTAATTAAAGGAGATGCAAATTATGCTTAACTATATTCTTAGAAGATTATTAATCTTAATCCCCATATTGATCTTTATTTCTCTATTTATCTTTGTGATTATGAAATTAACCCCTGGAGACCCTGCCTTGGTTCTATTAGGAGAACGGGCTACTGAGCAAGCCCTTAAACAGACACGGATAAAGTATGGCTTAGACCAACCTTT
Source organism: Orenia sp. (assembly GCF_055140805.1). Taxonomy (NCBI): domain Bacteria; kingdom Bacillati; phylum Bacillota; class Clostridia; order Halanaerobiales; family Halobacteroidaceae; genus Orenia; species Orenia sp. The sequence goes on along the minus strand of NZ_JBSQYM010000106.1, from coordinate 11,557 downwards.
ACATATTCAATACTTTAAAATGATGGAGAACTTCTTAAAAGGAGATTTGAAATCTATCAATTATAAGGAGAATGTTATTTCAGTAATAATTAACAGATTACCTGCAACTTTAGAGCTGGGAGCAACGGCTTTAGTTATTGCTATACTAGTCTCAATCCCTGCTGGTATTATCTCAGCTATCAAGAGAAATTCTCTGTTTGATTATTTCTCAATGTCAATAGCTCTATTAGGAATCTCAATTCCAGTCTTTTACACAGGGATAATCTTGATGTATATCTTTGCAGTAAAGTTAAATTGGCTACCTGCTTCCGGTTATGGTGGTCACATCTGGACAAAGGAAGGATTTAAATACTTTATTCTCCCAGCAGTGTCCCTCTCTTTTGTGTTGATGGCATCTACAACTAGATTGACCCGCTCCTCTATCTTAGAGGTAATTCAAGAAGATTATATTCGAACTGCCAGAGCAAAGGGAGTTAAAGAGAAGTCAGTCATCCTGATTCATGCTTTCAAAAATGCTTTAGTTCCCATAGTAACTAATATCGGTAATCAAGTCGCTGGCATCTTTGCTGGAGCAGTCTTAACAGAGACAGTCTTTGCTTGGCCAGGGGTAGGCAGATTAGCAGTAAATGCCATCTTTAGACGTGATGAGCCTTTGGTCTTTGGCTGTGTAATCTTCTTATCGGCAGTATATGTAATTGTTAATCTGATAGTAGACTTAGTTTATACACTGATAAATCCACAGATCACATACGAATAGAGGTGAACAGAGTGATTTTAAGATGCTTAATCGTTTTATTAGGATTTAACCTCATAACCTTAATCTTTAATTTATCCAAAACAACAAGCAGTAAGGATAATCTAATCTCTTATCTATTATTTATATTAGTTACTCTAGCTTTAGGATTTTTGCTAACTAAGGTTAGGAAAGCTAACAAGATAAATTCCAATATACAAACAGCTAGTGCTTTGACTTGGAAAAAATTAAAGAGGAACAAGAATGCCGTCTTTGGCTTAATTATTATAATTATTTTAGTTTATATCTCTATCTTGGCTCCTTTTATAATGCCCCATGATCCTTTAGAGATGAACTGGGGAAAAACGACCCAAAAACCCAGTTTAGAACATTGGTTTGGCACCGATGAATTTGGCAGAGATATCTTCTCACGAGCAATTTATGGCGTTAGAATCGCCCTTGGAATTGGGCTATTAGCCGTAGTTTTAAATACATTATTAGGAACCTTTCTAGGATTAATTGCTGGGTATTATGGAGGCAGAGTCGATAATTTAATTATGAGAGCAATCGAGATGTGGAACTCAATTCCTTTTATCCTGATGGCAATTGCTTTAATAGCAGCCTTGGGATCAGGTCTGCTTAACTTGATATTAGTCGTCAGTATTACTGGAATTATGCAATTTGCCAGAGTAATTAGAAGTTCAGTTCTGGGAATTAAGAAGGCTGATTATGTTTTGGCAGCTAAGGTGATGGGAATTCCCGATAGACAGATTATAATCAGACATATTCTTCCTAATTGTATTGCCCCAATTATTGTACTAGCTACACTCAGAATTGGAGAGATGATCTTGACTATTGCTGGTCTCTCATTTTTAGGATTAGGGATTCAACCACCTATGCCAGCCTTAGGCTCAATGCTCTCCTCGGGACAACAATATATTTCAGAGAATCTGATGATGTCTATTGTTCCTGGAACGATGATCTTATTGATAGTTTTTGCTTTTAATCTATTAGGAGATGGTTTAAGAGATGCACTTGACTCTAAACTTTCCAATTAAGAGGTGGACAGCATGGAAAAAGATATAATTTTGGAGATAAATAATTTAAAGACCTATTTTGATACCGATAATGGAGTAGTAAAGGCCTGTGATGGGGTCAGCTATCAACTCAATCAAGGTAAGACCCTAGCTGTTGTAGGTGAATCAGGCTCTGGAAAATCGGTAACTGCCCTGTCAATCTTAAAGTTAATCCCTTCACCACCGGGTAAAATTGTAGATGGTGAAATTAACTTTGAAGGAAGAAATCTATTGGAGATATCTAAAGAAGAGATGGAGAGAATCAGGGGAAATGAGATTGCAATGATCTTCCAAGAACCGATGACCTCGTTAAACCCTGCGCTTACTATCGGTTATCAGATTAGAGAAGCCTTGTTATTACATCAAAGTATCTCTAAACAAGAGGCTAATCAACGAGCTATTGAGCTTTTAAACTTAGTCGGTATTCCCTCACCAGAACAGAGAATCTCTGAATATCCTCATCAAATCAGTGGAGGAATGAGACAGAGAGTGATGATTGCTATCGCCCTTGCTTGTAACCCTAAGCTGTTAATTGCTGATGAACCAACTACTGCTTTAGATGTTACAATTCAAGCTCAAATCCTACGTTTAATTAAGAGTTTACAGCAAGAATTAGGAATGTCAGTAATTATGATTACCCACGATTTAGGGGTAGTAGCCGAAGTAGCCGATACAGTAGCAGTAATGTATGCTGGTAAGATTGTAGAGTATGGATCAGTAGATGATATCTTTTATGACTCTAAACACCCATACCTCAAAGGATTAAAGAAGTCTATTCCTCGCTTAGATATTGAGCAAGAAGAGCTACATACTATTACAGGAGTAGTACCTAGTGCTTCAGACCTACCTGCTGGCTGTAAATTTGAACCACGTTGCTCTTATTCTTTGAAGATCTGTAAATCTCAAGAGCCTCAAAAAACCTATTTTAATGAAAATCATTATACTTGCTGTTGGTTGTACCAGAAGGATGGTGGAAAATCAGATGAAGAATAAAGCAATCTTGGAGGTTAAAGATTTAGAGGTATACTTCCCAATTAAGAAAGGGCTTTTAAAGAAGAAGGTTGGCGAGGTCAAGGCAGTAGATGGACTGAGTTTCACCTTAAAAAGAGGTGAGACTTTAGGTTTAGTAGGTGAATCTGGTTGTGGAAAGACAACTACTGGTAAAGCGATTGTCAAGCTGATTGACGCAACTGGTGGAGAAGTCTATTATGATGGTAAAGAGATTCTGAACATGAATCCAAGAAAGTTTAAAGATATTCGTCCTAAGCTACAGATGATCTTTCAAGATCCCTTCTCTTCTTTAAATCCACGGATGACCGTTGCTGATATCATTGCAGAACCGATTAAGTTTCACCGTCCAAAAGAGAATATACAAGAGTTAGTGGAACATTATCTGGAACTGACTGGTTTAAAGAAAGAACAACTAAGTAGATATCCCCATGAATTCTCTGGTGGACAGCGCCAACGGATAGGTATCGCTAGAGCTTTGGCTTTGAATCCAGAGGTAATAATTGCTGATGAACCCGTTTCTGCTTTAGATGTCTCGATTCAAGCTAAAATTATTAATTTAATGAAGAGATTACAGGAGGAACTAGGGATAGCTTATCTATTTATCGCCCATGATCTATCGATAGTCAAGCATATCTCCGATTATATCGCAGTAATGTATTTAGGTAATATTGTAGAGCTTAGCCCTGCTAAAGAGCTTTATCAAAATCCTGCTCATCCTTATACCAAGGCTCTAATCTCTAGTATCCCTATTCCTGACCCTAGAAAGAAGAAAGATGAGATAATACTTAAAGGAGAGATTCCTTCACCACTAGATGCACCTAAGGGATGTAAGTTTGCAACTAGATGCCCTTATGCTACTGCCAAATGTAATAATCAGAGACCAAAAATGGAAGTCATCAGCAACAATCATCAAGTTGCTTGCCATCACTGGAAGAAAATCAATAGCTAAAGGAGCAATCAAAATGGAGAAACCAATTATAGGAATTACTACCTTTTGTAAAAAAGAACCTAAAAAGACATACTGTTCAGCAAGTTATAACTATATAGCTGCAATTGGTAATGCTGGTGGAATTCCAATGCTGATTCCATTGCTAGGAAAGAAGAATTCTTTCAGTAGATATATTGATAATATAGATGCTTTAGTCTTAAGCGGCGGAGAGGATATCTCACCCTTATTATACGGTGAAAACCCAACTAAGACGATTAAAATGATCAACCCTCGCAGGGATAAATGGGAGTTGGAGCTTTTCAATGAAGCATATAGGCGTAATATGCCAATCTTAGGTATCTGTCGGGGGATTCAGCTGATCGATATTGCAGCAGGTGGTAATTTATATCAGGATATTAGTGTACAGTGTAAAGAAGCCTTGGGTCATATGCCTATAGAAACTGAGGTACATCACCTCTTCCACTCTATTAATATTGAAAAGGAGAGTAAATTATTTGATATCTTCAGATCTACTCAGATCGATATCAACTCTTATCACCATCAAGCAGTCAAAGACCTAGCTCCTGGCTTTAAAGCTACTGCTAGGTCTGAGGAAGGAATTATAGAAGCCATCGAATCTATCGACAAGAAATTTGTTATTGGAGTCCAGTGGCATCCAGAGGATTTAATCAGGCACCATCCCCAGTTTATGGAGTTATTTAAGGCGATTGTACAGGCAGCTAAAGATAATAATTAAAGTAATTGATGATTTTTATTCTTTAGATAACAAATTGGTCTGTTACCCAGTCTTTTGTTATCTAAAAATTTAATTTTTGCCTTGAAAAATAACTACTAAATCACCTTAAGTGATATAAAAAGCTATTACGAGAAAGCTTATCAGCTTTTTCTCGTGTTACTTTTGGCATTGCCCCAAAAGTAACCAAAAAGTCTAGAAAAGAATTAAAACTCACTACGCAATCGAAATTTATTTGAATTAACAAATCTTAGAGTTCTAATTCAAAGATTAAATTATTATTATTTATTTAGAATACTTGCTTCGCTCAAACAATAATTCTTTTCATTCCAAAATCAAAAGAATAGAAAAATTACCCACAACTTCTAAAAAAGCATGTTTTCCTTAATCAAAAAAAGACTATTATCTTAAATAATAGCCTTCAAACTCTTATAGATAATTATAACTACACTACTTATTCTTCTCTAACCTCTAATGAAATCTTAAGCTTTAGCTATGAATGACTTGTACTCTACCAACCTTACCACTCTCTAAGCGTACCTTGATTCCATGGGGATGGGTAGGAGAATTAGTCAGTATATCCTTCACAACCCCTTCAGTTAACTTGCCTGAACGCTGATCTTTCTTTAATACGATTGAAACCTTTAAACCTGATTTAATATCTTTTCGATTTTTACCATTCATTTAATTTCCTCCTTGATTTCTTTAGTATTTATTGGATTATTTTAGTAACTAGATTTACTCCTCTAAAATATCTTCTAGCTCTGATAGTTTAGGAAGTCTATTCAAAAATTCTAAGACTGCTTCTGGTCTATCGGTGATATAACCACTGGACTGAAAATAAGCCAGTATTTTTAATTGCCATAATCGGTTGATAGTATATGGAAGCACAAATAATCCTTTATCATGGGCAGCTGCAATATACCATGGCCAGTTCATAAAACCTTTAGTCCCTAAGCCCTGGGCTAGTCCTTCTGCTTTCTCTAACCAGCTCTTCCAACCCCTTCTACTGATCATATTATCTGTAATCAACAGCAAGCGAGGCACTTTTGGAGCTAGCTCTCTAAATTTTTTCAAACTATCTACTTCAAAGGAGAAGAAGATAGTCTTAGCAAGGTCTTTTTTATCATTCCTTTTAGAAACTTCTTCTTTATTGTTAGTGGGATTTAACCATCCTTCTTCAGATAAAATAGCAACTATCTCCTCTTCAATACCAGGATATTTCTGAGGATTTTTAGTCTCTAAAGCCAACCCAGGTGTATATTCCCCACCTTTTGCAATATCTATCAAGTCCTTTAAAGTAATAATATCTATATCTAATTGCTTTAACTGGGCATAAGTAAAGCTACCTACCTCTTCATCCTGTCTCTTTGGAAAAACCTCTAATGCATTAGAAACACGTTTGAGATTGGGGTCATGAAATACTATAATCTTACCATCTTTAGTCCGCTGTAAATCTGCTTCTAAATAATCTGCCCCTTGATCTCTAGCTTTAATAAAAGCAAGAGCACTGGATTCAGGAGCTATTGCTGAAGCACCTCGATGAGCAATTACAGCTGGATAAGGCATTCCTAGCTGAGTTGCTATCTCTTCCCCCTCTAAAGATGGATTGATAATATAATAAGCACCATAAAATAAAATAATAACTAAGATAATAGAACCTATTATAATAACTAATTTCACAAAAATACCTCCTAAATTGAAATATTATCTTAAAATTAATTATTAACTATAGATCTTCTTCTGTTATATATGTCGAATTAAAGTTTAAAATACTATCTACTCTTGAGTATCTATTCTCCTTTTTAGCATGATTGCCTTCATATAATCAATAATCTGCAAAATCCTATTCTTATCTTTCTTAGTTAATCCCACCCCCTCTTTTGTTGTCCCTTTAAGATGACCAACCTTTTCTAGACCTTCAAGCCCCTTTATAAAGAGGTGATCTTTATATAAAACTTGGGGTAATTCATGGATAAAAGGAACTGGCTTTTGCTCTCCTTTGAGCAGAGAAGAACCGATAAATTCCTTAGGTTTCTGCTCTATCCCCATTATATCTAAAATAGTTGGAGCTATATCAGTTGTTGTGCCAGTCTTTTTAATAACATCTGCTTGCACAGCTGGATAGTTAATTATAAGAGGAATATGTTCAGGCTGATTGATATTTTCATCAGTTACAAACTCTTCACTAGAGCTATATTCCTTCTCATCAATTCCTGCTTGATGGTCAGCATATATGATAAAGAGGGTATTCTCTGCTAACCCTCTCTGCTGCAGCTGATAAAAAAACATCTCTAAGGACTTATCTAAAAAAGAGACTGATTGAAAATAATCATATACTATTGGATTATCAATGTCACTATACTCCTTTTGAGTTTCACTTTCTGGATAAAAGTTAAAAGGAGTATGAGTACTTACTGTTATCATATACGCAAAAAAGGGCTGATTAGCTTGCTCTAAATAATCCAAGGATTGATTAAAGAAATCATAATCATTGATTCCTAAATAGGATTCCTCTAAGTCCATTATTCTATCTTTACTTGAGAAGTCTTCTCTACTATAAAATTTATCAAAGCCTAAGCCAGCAAAGGCCTTGTGGCGATGAAAGAACTTTTTATTATTACCATGAAAGGCTAAGGTCTGATAACCTCTCTTCTTTAACACCTTAGCGATAGAATCAAACTTGCTCATATCATCTTCTCTGAAAGAATAGTTTCTATTCACTGGATAAAGAGAGGTTAAAAAAGCAAAATCAGCATCAAAGCTACCATTTACATGTTGAGAATAAAAGTTTTCAGCATAGAGACTCTCACTTTTAAGCTGATTTAAGAAAGGAGTCAACTGTCGATTATTATGCCTATAATCAATTATCTTCTCATCTAAGGACTCTATTTGAATCACAATTATATTACTATTCTTAGCTATTACACCCTTATCATCTAGCCTATCTTCTTCAATAGGAGTAGAGACCTCTTTATTAGCTATATTCAGATAAGCTGCATAAGTAGAGGTATGAAACTCATACAGATACAAGGAAGCTAACCCATAGACATTGACAAAGCCTGCACTACTTCTACTATATAGCTCAGCTGGACTATGATTTCCTAGTAATAAATTGACTGTGAAGATTTGAAAGACTAATAATAAGATTATAACTATAGTTCCCCTCTTTATCCTGCTTTTAGTAAATAATACTGCTATATTCCCTTTACTTTTATTATCTCTAGCTTTAACTGTCAAAATCACTAATAAGATAATATCAATAACAAAGAAAATATCCCATACTTTAAAGATATGTCTAAATAATACCACAGGTGAGCCTACTCCTTCACTGGTAGTCATATCAATAAAGCTTAGGTAATCACCAAAATGTCTATTATACCAAAGATTACCCATAAATAAGGTAGTAAATAATATTGATATCACTAGCAAGAAAGCTCTACCTTTCTTCACCTTAACTAAGGGAGCTAAAAGATAACCGGTTAAAAATATAAAGAATATATTTTTAAGGACAATTCCAGTGATGGCAGGAACATTGAAGATAAGTAATAACATATAATTATATTTAAACAAAAATCCAATCAAAAAAGTAATCATAAAATACTTCTGATTTTTTGTTAATTTTAACTCCTTAAACTGTAACACCTTTCTCCCTCCTTTACCCTACAAAGTCCAAAGATCATAATCTAAGTCAACTAATAACTATTCCTGATATAATTGCATTATATCTAAGTTCTTGGCTTTAATCAAACGTAACCACTATTTATAGTCCTTCTTTAAGGGGATTAGGATAAAATATATAGAAACCGATAAAGGTTTTTAAATCTTTAATTTAATCTATTAATATCCTAATTCGTGTGATTCGCATTAATTCGTTGCTAAATTAATTTAAATTCTTTTTCATGTTCTATATATTATCAAAAAATAAGCAATAATAAATACAAGATTTTCCTTGACACAGAAGATTAATGATATTATAATATTGATAACAATAATCATTACTATAAGGTTATAAGTTTATAAGGAGGTAATCGGAATGGATGCAAACTACACTTATTTTGCAACTGCTTTATTCTTAATGAATAGAAGAAATAATGATAATAATGACAATTAAGAGCAAAGTAAAAGGACTTGGAAAATTCCAAGTCCTTTTACTAATTTTATTGAGATAATTCTGATTGTTTTGAAATTCAATCATAATATCCTTTTCATATTGCTACTAAGAAGTTAATATTTTTAAGTTAATAATACCAAACTTATTCTAATTAAAAATATAATTAACAGCTTATTTATGCTCTACAATTAACTTAATAGCTGTTCTTTCCGTTCCATCAATTTTAATATCTATAAAGGCTGGTATACAAATAAGATCAACTCCACTGGGAGCAAGATATCCTCTAGCAATTGCAACAGCTTTGATCCCCTGATTTACAGCACCTGCTCCAATAGCCTGCAACTCAGCACGACCACTTTCTCTTAAAACACCTGCAAGTGCACCCGCAACTTTATTAGGACTTGATGTTGATGCTACCTTTAATATTCCCATCTTACTACCCCCTTGTATTTGTTCAACTCTTACCTATTATATTAACCAAAATCTGGTTAACACCTTTATTTTAATGAAATATTTAAATTTCATTTGATTATTAGCAAAAGATATGAAAATTAGTAAAGAATATAATCAGCCAGCTTTAAACAATAAGAGTTAATCTTATTACTATAATTAAGTTATATCTGACTGTTCTAAAAATTATATTAACCTATTATGCTAGTTAAACTCCAATATTACTAGTGTCTTTTATGGGGAGATTGCGACACTTTTAAAATTAGCGTGAGTGAGTGTGTAAGTGTGAGTAAACCCCAATAAAAAGAAGTTTTACACACACTCACACTCATAGCTCACACTCGACACAAAGTGTCGCACTATCTCTCTATTGTATTAATTTTTTACTAACATAAAGCGTTATATTATTATTTGTCAATCTATGTTATAATGGAAGAATAAAATTTTAATTTAAAAGGAGCAAGCTTATGATTACAGTTAATAATGTTAGTGTTCAATTCAGTTCAAGTAAATTATTCAGTGATGTCAATCTAAAATTTACCCCAGGTAATTGTTATGGGGTTATTGGTGCTAATGGTGCTGGTAAATCTACTTTTTTAAAGGTATTATCTGGTGAGATCGATACTACTACAGGAGATATAATTATCCCTCCTAAAAAGAGAATCTCAGTCTTAAAGCAAGATCATTATCAATATGATGAATATCAAGTCTTAGAGACTGTTATAATGGGTAATGAAAAATTATATGAGATTATGAAAGAAAAGGATGCTATTTACGCTAAAGCAGACTTTAGTGATGAAGATGGAGTAAAGGCTTCTGAGCTAGAAGCAGAATTTGCAGAGTTAAATGGATGGAATGCAGAACCAGAAGCTGCTCAACTTTTGCAGGGACTAGGAATCAAGGTAGACTTACACACTTTAAAGATGAAAGACTTAGATGGTGGAGATAAGGTCAAGGTCTTATTGGCTCAAGCTTTATTTGGTGAACCAGATATACTACTATTGGATGAGCCTACTAACCATTTAGATATTGCTTCAGTTAATTGGCTTGAAGAATTTTTACTTAACTTCCCTAATATAGTAATTGTAGTCTCCCATGATAGACACTTTTTAAATACTGTCTGTACCCATATTGTCGATATTGACTATAAAAAGATTAAATTATATGTAGGAAATTATGACTTCTGGTATGAGTCTAGTAAGCTGATGCAACAATTAACTAAGAAGGAGAATCAGAAAAAAGAAGCTAAGGTTAAGGAATTACAAGAGTTTATTGCTCGCTTCTCTGCTAATAAGTCAAAATCTAAGCAAGCTACCTCTCGCAGAAAGTTATTAGAGAAGATATCTATCGAAGAGATGCCTGCCTCTTCAAGAAAGTATCCTTTTGTAGGGTTTAAAGCCGATAGAGAGGTTGGAAATGAGATGCTTTATGTTGAAAACCTTTCTAAAACTATCGATGGAGAGAAAATTCTTGATAATATTACTTTCAGAATAAATAGAGAGGATAAGGTCGTCTTTTTAGGTGAGAATGAACTTGCTATTAGTACTTTATTTGAAATCTTAGCTGGAGAACTGGAAGCTGATAGTGGTACAGTTCAATGGGGTATCACCACCTCACAATCATATTTCCCTAAGGATAACTCCCAATACTTTAATGATTGTAAGTTGAGTTTAATCAAGTGGTTAGCCCAATTTTCTGATGATAAGACAGAGAACTTCTTGCGTAGCTTCTTAGGAAGAATGTTATTTAGTGGAGAAGATGCTTTAAAACCAGCCAATGTCTTATCTGGAGGAGAGAAGGTTCGTTGTATGCTTTCTAAGATGATGCTGTCAGGTGCTAATGTTCTATTACTTGATCAGCCTACTAACCATTTAGACCTAGAATCGATTACAGCTTTAAATAATGGCTTGATTGATTTTAAAGGAAATGTTCTATTTACAGCTCATGACCATCAGTTTATTGAAACTATAGCCAATAGAGTGATTGAGATTAAAGATGATGGGATCGTTGATAAAATGATGAGTTTTGATCAGTATATTAGTCAATAATAGGTAAAGGACTTGGAGTTTCCAAGTCCTTTTTAATTTCTTTTTTATCTTTTACATGATAGCTTATTTTTGATTTCTTATAAAGAATTGTGCTTAATCATAGTTTAGGTTTCGCCTGAGGGCGAGTTACGTTTTCAGCCCAAAACTACTTCTTCAGGAATAAAAAAATAATTCCTTCAGGGCGTCCTTGATGAAAAAGTAACCAAACCTACGAGTCTATAGACCAAGACTCTTCGTGGCAGAGCCCACTCACTACGCAATCAACATTCATTGAAATTAAAAAATCTAGAAGTCCTACTTCAAAGATTATCTTGATTGTGTTACTCTTTTATAGATAAACAACTCTAAAAAGAAATTTAAAATCTTATTTTTTGCCACGAATCTACACGAATAAATACCAATAAAAGATTAAGTGAAAATATAATTATTATTTGATTTTAATT
>NZ_JBSQYM010000105.1:0-10658 GCF_055140805.1 Orenia sp. | reverse complement strand
TCGTTGCTGAAAGTTATCTTTTAAGGTTTTTAGTTAAGAACTTAAAGGTATTAAATTATTAGGATATTTAAATTACATTCTAAAGTTGTTTATCTATATTAGTTTAGAGATGAAATATAGTTTTTCAATTGAATCAGTGATTAAACTTTGAGCATTCCTTTAAATGGGTGCTCTTTTTTTATTTTAATTATTTTTGCTAGTGAAGTTGATGTAATAAATAGATAATGCGACACTTCGTGTCGAGTATGAACTATGAGTGTGTGTAAAATTTCTTTTTATTGGGGTTTACTCACACTCACACATTCACTAACGCTAATTTTAAAAGTGTTGCAATATGTCATCTCCATTATCAGAAAATATTAAATTGAAAAAATTTTCATAGATGAAAGAAAGGATAATCAAATCATAGAGTAGAATATTAAGACTAGCAAAGGATTGTTATATTATTTCCGAAAACGTTTTCACAATATCTTCTTAGATAGATACTGATATAAATTTAATAAGAGTAAGGGACTAATTACTTTTATTGAATTATATATAAATGGGTAAGTTTTATAATTTATTATAATAGACTAACTTATATAAGAATTAACAAGGCTATTTACTATAAAATTTACTTAAAATAGCTCAAGGGGGTTGTATCATGGATAAAAGGGTTTTATTTTGTTTATTATTAACGATTGTTATACTTTTTTCAGCGTGTAATCAAGAAGAACTACTGCAAAATCCAGCTCAAATGGTTATTAAGGTAGTTGATGGAGATGGAGAGGGAGTAGCTGATGCTAATATTAGCATAGAAGGACTAGCTGCTGCTAAGACCAATAGTCAAGGTCTAGCAAATTTTGATGAGATTAGACAGGCAAAAATCAAAGTTATAATATCTAAAGCAGGTTATGATAGTGAGAAAAAGAAGGTTGTTTTAACAGATTTAAGTACAGAATTAACTGTTAAGCTGACTAGAACAGAGTTAGATAAAGATGAGATGATTATAGTTGATGCTAAGCAGTATATTGATATTGATGACAATATGATAAAATTTTTATTCAAGACTAATCCAGCTAATAGGGTTAACCTTTATTTAGGAGAGAGTAGTGATGACTTAGAGAAGGTTAAAAGTAACATAGACTATAATAATCAGGGTATTAAGGTAGGAAAACTTATACCTGACCAGACTTATTACTATAAGATAGAGGCAATAAATGGGAAGAATACAATTTCAACTAAGGCCTTATCCTTTAAGAAGATGGGGAATACAAATAACTGGTCTCCTGCCCAGTGGGCAAGGGAGTCTATCTTTTATGAAGTCTTTGTTAGAAGTTTCTATGATGGGAATGGTGATCAAATTGGAGACTTTGTAGGGTTAAAGGAGAAGATACCTTACCTTAAAGAGTTGGGTGTAGATGCATTATGGTTGATGCCAATCAATGATAGCCCAAGCTATCATGGCTATGATGTAGTTGATTATTATAATACTAATCCTGATTATGGAACTTTAGAAGAGTTTCAAGAGTTTTTGCAGGTTGCCCATGACAATGGTATTAAAGTAATTATGGATTTAGTAGTGAATCATACTTCTAGTAGGAATCCATGGTTTGAAAGTTCAGCTTATGAAAAGGGGAGTAAGTATAGAGATTATTATGTATGGCAAGATCCCTTTGATAATATAAATGAAAGAGGACCTTGGGGACAAAAAGTTTGGTATAAAGGATCTACCAAACAAGCCTATTATGCTGACTTTTGGGATCAAATGCCTGATTTAAACTTCTCCAATCCAGAAGTAAGGTCAGAGATGAAGAAGATAGCTAGATTTTGGTTAGACCCAAATAATGATGGTGATTTTTCTGATGGAGTAGATGGATTTAGATTGGATGCAGCTAAGCATATTGATGATAAAGATGCTGATGTAACCCACAACTGGTGGCAAGAGTTTAATACAGCTGTAAAAAATGTCAATCCAAATGCCTTTTTAGTAGGAGAAAATTGGGCTGAAACCGATAAGATGGCACGTTTCTTTGAAGATTTGGATGCATCTTTTAACTTTAGTTTAGCAGATAGAATGGTAGAGGCTGCAAATGGAAAAAATGTTGATATTATCAAAGAATTAAAAGAGATTCATGCTAAATATAGTAGCTACTCTGATAAGTTTATCGATGCTACCTTCTTAAGAAATCATGATCAAAATAGAGTAGCAGTAGAATTATCTGATAACAAAGATAAGATGAAATTGGCAGCTTCATTATTATTGACCTTACCAGGAACACCATTTATCTATTATGGAGAAGAACTTGGTCAAATAGGTGCTAAACCCGATGATAATATTAGAGAACCCTTCGATTGGTATAGTGATGCAGAAGGTAGGGGTATGACGACAATGGATAAAGGAGGTTTCTATCATCCTATGGCTTATACTAAAGCTAATGATGGAATCTCCTTAGAAGAGCAAGAAGGAGTGGAAGATAGCATCTTTGAATATTATAAGAGGCTAATTAGAGTTAGAAAAGCTAATCCAGCCTTTTTCTATAGTAAAAACTATACTAAACTAGATATTAATGGAGCAAATTATATCTATAAAGTCGAGTCACCCCAAAATAATTATGACTTTTTTGTTATTCATAATTTAAGTGATTCATTACAAGAGATTCCAATAAATGTTGATGCCTATGAGATATTAACAGCTATTAATTATAAGGACTCAGACGTTTTAGAGATACCACCTTATGGAACAATGATTTTAAAGAGTAGAGCAACAAAAAACGAATTATTTAATATTAAAAAGGTAGTTTTTAACTATCAAGCTAAACCTAATGTAGATAAAGTATTATTGTTAGGAGATATGACTAGCTGGGAGATTAAAGATGGACTTGAGATGGAGGATAGAGATAATGATGGAATTTATGAGGTTGCATTGAACTTAATTTCAGGTCAATACAAGTATAAATTTATTACAGAAACTAAAACTATAGACCCTAATGCTCCACTAAGCTCTGATGGTCAGAAGAATCAGATTCAAATTATTAAGAGTGATAATAAAAAGATCATCAACCATACCTTTAGCTTTGCTCTGCCAGAGGATATCAATCAAGATGCTATAGTAACCTTGGCAGGAGAATTTAATGGTTGGAACCCACTAAATACTGAAATGATTGATAGAGATGGTGATGGGGTTTATGAGGTAACTCTGAGTTTAGCACCTGGTGAATATCAATATAAATTTGTTATTAATGGTGGAGAGCGTTGGATTTCTGATCCTAAAGCTAGCAAATATAGTGGTGATGGCAATCGAAATAGTATCGTTATAATTGGTGGACATGAGTTTAGTTATGAGCCTACTAAAGCTATTGAAGGTTTAATGCTAATAGGCGATATGAATGATTGGAAACCTTTTACTACTATCTTAACAGATACTGCTGATAAAGGAGTATATGAGACTAGTATTTGGTTAGAACCTGGTCAATACAAGTATCAGTTAATTGAATTAAAGGCCGAACTTGACCCTAAGGCAAAAGAAGTTGATGGTGTTAACCTTATTACAGTAGAATAAGACCTTAATTTGTAGCCCTAGGGATATTTCTAGGGCTTTTTATTTAAAATTTATAAAGGAAAAAAGTAACTTTTGTCGTAATGTTGATAACAAGAATCAGTACAATTAATTTGTTGAGTTGGTAGTTTGGAGTGAGGTAGTTAGGAAGAAGCTAACCATCCAACCACCTTTCCACCTAACTTAGAAACTGTTGTAATCTATCCATGGAGTTTGATTTTGAATTTATATATAGTCTGGTTATTTGAAATTTTAATAGTTTAAAGGTATAAATAATAAAGATATATTAAAATATATATAAGAAGATTATTAGATTCCAAAACAATTTACAGGGGGATGATAATATGCAAATAGGGGTTATTGGTTTGGGAAAGATGGGTAAGAACTTGGCATTAAATTTATTGGATCATGGTCATCAAGTAATAGGATATGATATGAGTGCTGAAGGCTTAGAAAGAGCTAGAAAAGAAGGGATTGAAGGTACTGATAGTTTGGAAGAATTAGTAGATAGCCTTTCAGCTAGGAAGGTTATCTGGATGATGATACCTGCTGGAGATCCAGTAGATAATACACTTAAGAAGCTAGAACCACTTTTAAGCAAAGAAGATATTATTATAGATGGTGGTAATTCAAACTTTAATAATACCTTGAGGCGATCGGACTACCTTAATCAAAAAGGAATCCATTTAGTTGATGCTGGAACCAGTGGGGGAGTTGAAGGAGCGAGAAATGGTGCCTGTATGATGATTGGCGCAGAGGATGAGGTATTTGCTTATTTAGAAGATCTTTTTAAGGATGTAAATGTAGAACAGGGATATTTACATACAGGTCCAACAGGAAGTGGTCATTTTACGAAGATGGTTCATAATGGTATTGAGTATGGTATCTTACAAGCAATTGGAGAGGGCTTTGAGATTCTTGAGGCCAGTGAGTTTGAGCTAGATTATAAAGAAATTGCAAGGGTTTGGAATCATGGTTCTGTAATCAGAAGCTGGTTAATGGAGTTAACTGAGAATGCTTTCAGTAAAGATCCTAAATTAGATGATATCAAAGGTGTTATCAACTCTTCAGGTGAAGGGCTGTGGACAGTAGAAGAAGCTCTTAAACTCAAGGTGCCAGTTCCTGTGATTGCTAATTCACTTTTTGTTAGATATCGTTCTCAGCAGGAGGATACTTTCTCAGGTAAGGTGATAGCAGCATTAAGAAATGAGTTTGGAGGTCATAATGTTGAAAAGAGATAGGTTAGAACCATGCCAGTTTATAATCTTTGGTGGTACAGGAGATTTGACTCATCGAAAATTGATTCCAGCCTTTTATAACTTACTGGATCAAGGATTATTACCTGAAAAATTTTCAATAATAGCTACTGGAAGATGTGTTGATAATCAGGAAGCATATTTAGAAAGTTTATATAAATCATTACAGAAATTTGTGGAAAGAGAGATAAAAGAAAATGTATGGAACACTTTGCAAGAGAGGATTTATTATAAGTGTTTTGATATCTTAGATGAAGATGGATATCAGAGTTTAAGAGAGACCTTAGAAAATTTAGGTGATAAGTGTCAAAGTAAAAGTAGAAGGATATTTTATTTAGCAGTACCTCCACGTTTTTTTGGAACTATCGTAGGTTCTTTAGATAAATATAAGTTACTTGATTTTTCTGAAGAATTTTGGCCTAGAGTAGTTATTGAAAAGCCCTTTGGTTATGATCTCAAATCAGCAACTGAATTGAATGAGCAGATAACTAAGGTATTTCCAGAGGAGAATATATACCGTATTGATCACTATTTAGGTAAAGAGATGTTACAGAGTATGATGATGATTCGCTTTGCTAATTTAGTTTTTGAAGCGGTTTGGAATAATAAATATATAGATAATATCCAGATCATCTCTAATGAGAAGGTTGGAGTAGGAGAGCGTGGTGGATATTATGAGAAATCTGGAGCCTTACGAGATATGGTACAAAATCACATGCTACAGATTTTAGCATTAACTGCTATGGAAGCCCCAGCGGATATGAGTACAGAGTCAATTAGGACTGAAAAGATAAAGGTTTTAAAATCATTAGCTGATTTAGATGTTGAAAAGATTGATAGTTATGCTATCAGAGGTCAGTATGGCGTAGGAAAGATAGATGGAGAGAAGGTAACTGCTTATCAAAATGAGAATAATGTTGCTGATGATTCTAGTACAGAGACCTTTGTAGCTTTGAAGTTATTTGTTGATAATTTACGTTGGTCTGGTGTTCCCTTTTATATCAAAACAGGGAAGAGGTTGCACAATAAAGTAACAAAGGTGATTATTGAATTTAAGTCTTCTTTTCATCCTTCTTATCATAAAGAATTCAATGGTTTAAGTCCTAATCTCTTAGTAATTAAGATTCAACCTGAGGAAGGGATTAATTTTGAATTTAATGCCAAGGAGCCAGGCAGTAAAGCAAAGATTGTTCCAGTCAAGATGGATTTTTGTCAAAACTGTCAATTTGGTTTCAACTCTCCTGAGGCCTATGAGAGATTAATACATAGTGTAATGATTGGGGATCAAACCCTATTCACCCATTGGGATGAAGTAGAGTATTCTTGGAGATTTGTTGACCAGATAGCTCAAGCTTGGTCTGAAAATAAAGCTGAGTTAGCAACCTATCCTGCTGGCAGTAATGGACCACAGCAAGCAGAACAACTTTTAATAGATGAACAAAGAAAATGGTGGGAATAAATTAAGGAAGGTGATAATAATGAAAATATATGATATATCTATGACTATAGAATCAGACATGTTTACTTATAAAAATATCAAGGAGAATAGACCAGATATAGTTGTAACAAGTGATTTTAGTACTGGTGATTTTCATGAAACTGAGATCAAATTAAATTCTCATACAGGAACCCATGTAGATGCACCTTTACATATGCTAGAGGGTGGAGAAACGATAGAATATTTTAATATACAAAATTCACTAACTCATTGTCGAGTTTTGGACTTAACAGAGGTTGATAATAGTATAACTAGTGGTGATTTAGAGAGGTTCAATATAGAAAAAAATGAATTTATTATCTTTAAGACTAAAAATTCAGAGACCGATTATCTTAGAGAAAATCCTGCAAATTTTATCTATTTAGAAGCAGATGGAGCTAAATATTTGGCTCAACTAGGTGTAAAAGGGGTTGGGATTGATTCTTTGGGAGTTGAACGAGACCAAAAGGGTCACCCAACTCATAAGGCTTTATTAGCAAATGGGATTATCATCTTAGAAGGACTACGTCTAAAAGAGATTAATGAGGGAGAATATACCTTGCTATTAGCTCCTCTTAAGATTGAAGGAAGTGATGGTGCACCTGCTAGAGTATTATTAGTTGATAGAATGTTAAATGTTGATTAATTTAAGAAGATATTCATGCTATGAAATTGTATATAAGTGTTATGGTTTTTATTTAAATTCCATTAAATTCTATTTAATTCCACAAATATAATTGATATAATTATAGTAGTCTTAATTCTATAAATTATTTATACCAAAATATATAGCAAAAATTTCAGTAATGGAAGGATGATTTGATGAAGAAGCAGATATTATTAGTAGTGATAGGGTTAATCTTCTTTTCAAATTCTGTGGTAATGGCTGAAGAAAGGGTAGAGTTCAATGGAGGGGTTACATACAATAACTTTGTTTACTCTGACATTGATGGTGGGACATTAAATGAAGACTATTGGGTAAGAGAATCTTTAAATAGCGGTACTGGTTTTTATCTAGAAGGTTTAGTCTGGTTAGGTAGTAAGTGGGGTATAGGTGGGGGGATAGATAGAGCAGGTTCTTCTTGGTCTTCTTTTGAAACCTATGCTGATAGTAGTAGAACAGATTATCTATCTAAATATGATTTGGATGGATACTATGGTAAGTTATCTTATAGATTAAGTGATGAGATTAGACTAAATCTTGGTATCAGCAAGCATAATTTTGTAGAAAATTATATGGAAGATAATTCTTGGGAGAATGGGGCTTTCAATCAAGCTGTTGTAGCTGGAGATGGGCCTGGTTATTTATTAGAGGCTCAGGTTGATTATCCAGTTAATGATCACCTTGCATTGATTGGAAGTGTAGGTTATAGAAGAGCAGAGATAGATGTAAAACAATTATATAATTGGAGTGAAAATAAATTGGTTGACAGTCAAGAAGATAATACTATTGGAGTCAATGGCTTACGAGCAGGGGTTAATCTAGCGCTTAAATTTTAATAATATTGAAAAGAGCAGGCTGAGTCTGCTCTTTTTTTATAGGCAAAATACTAAGTAGCTTATGCAAATAAAGAGATTGATATAATGTAGAGATAATGCGACACTTTGTGTCGAGTGTGAGCTATGAGTGTGAGTGAAACTTCTTTTTATTGGGGTTTAATCACACTCACACACCCACTCATGCTAATTTTAAAAGTGCTGTAATATCCCCATTAATACTCATTTTATATAAAAACACAAGTTGATTTTAATTCCCATTATTCACCATTAATATTAAGTCTGAATAGACTATTTAAAGGAGGTAGATTATGGGATTTTTTTCTTGGGCTAAAAAGATAAAAAGCAAGATAGCTAGTCTATTTAAGCGAGAGTGCCATTGTAGGAATAAGGATGTAACCAAGCTAAATTTAGATGGGTTAGAGATATTCTTAGAGAGATGCTTTGCTTATGATAAACCCCATGAAGTTACAATTATCGTTCCAAGGGCTGAGTTGAGAAAGAAGATAAAAAAAGGTGAAGATATAGAGGAGATTGAGATATTGCTCAATAGTATTACTGTTGTTTCTTCTCCACAAAGACCGTCTCACGAGGGTGAAGATAATCAAGATCAATTACCTAAACCTCCCGAAATACCACGAAGAAGTATTAGTTCAAATGAATAACTTTTTTGAATATTTGATAGACTAAAAGCAAAATATAATAGAGAAAAGAAAGTAATAAAGGAGGTAAAAATGAAGAAGTTAGCAGTATTTTTAATTGTTATGTTATTAATTGGTACAGGTGTATTCTTTTATTATGCTCAACCTGAAGCTAATATTGAAGAAAGTGAGGCAGCATCAAGCTTTCAAAGTCTATCTCCTGAAATGCAGTTATTTGCTAGAACTCTTGATGCAGAAGCCCGAGGAGAGCCATATATTGGTCAAGTTGCAGTAGGTGCGGTGATTATGAATCGCATTCGTGATTCTAGGTTCCCTAACACTCTATCAGGGGTAATTTATCAACCTTGGGCATTTACAGCAGTAGCCAGAGGTCATATCTGGGAAGAGACTCCAAGTGACCAGATTGTAAAAGCCACCTTGGCAGCCTATCGTGGCTGGGATCCAACTTATGGTTGTGTTTATTATTATAATGCAGCAAAAGTAGAAACTAATTGGATTTTTTCTCGTAAAACTGTAAGAACAATAGGTAAGCATATCTTTGCTAAATAGGAGTGATAAATTTGGATTTTAAAACAATAGGTATAGTGATGTTGGTATTTGCTTTAGCCGCAGTAGGATATTGGGGATATAATCAATATGGTGCAATGCAGAATGTTCAAAAGGATTTAGAGAGTGAATTAAATAATAGATATGAAAATGCTTTTCAAGGTTTGAATCATCATATAGATGCTTTAGAATCGGAGCTAGGTACAGTCATGGTAGCCCAAGCTGCTGACAACCTATCTGTAAATCTATCAAATATTTGGCGTTCAGCTTATTCAGCACAAGAAGATATTGGACAACTCCCTCTGAGTGATAGTTCTTTGAATAATACCAAATCCATGCTACATAGGATATTACAATATACAAATCACTTGGATAAGAAGGTAGTTGATGGAGGATTAAATAATAAGGATAAGAAAATGTTGGACTCCTTTTATAAAAATGTTATGGTAGCAAATAAGAACTTAGAAGGTATTCACGATAAGATGATGCGAAAGAATTTTAAATGGTATAACAAGAAAAGAGTAAAGATGGATTCAGATACTGACCAGCAATATTCTGCTAGTCCTTTGGCTGGTTTAGTAGAATTGGATAAGAGTTTGAAATTAGATGAAATTCAAAAAGAATTAGAAGCCATCTTCCCTGATGGAGGTATAGAATTAAAGGATAGAGATGTAGCTTTAGCTCTAACAGAGGTGCAGGGTAAGACTGTAAATCAAAAACAAGCAATTCAAACAGCTAAAAGATTTATTAATAATCCTGAGCAATACAAGTATAATATTATAGATAAAGAGAAACTAAAGGTTAATGGTAGAACTATTGAAACCCATTTGCCTGCTCATTCAATTCAAGCAACAAATAAGAATAATAAGAATGAAAAGGTTTATATTGATGTCAGTAAAAAGGGTGGACAGGTAATTTCTTTGTTAAATAGCCGTCCTACTAAGGGTAAGAAAATAACTGAAGAGCAAGCTGAAGCCAAAGCTGCAGAGTTTTTGAAGAAGAATGGATATGAGCATATGGAGGTTGTATCAAGTAAGCCTTTCAATGATATTGCTATGATTGTGCTTGCTCCTGTACAGAAGGCAGGAGATTATGATGTGATTATTACTCCTGACTCAGTAAGTGCACAAGTAGCGATGGATAATGGAGAAGTAATAGGGTTTAATGGTATAGAGTATCTCTTGCACCATAAAGATAGACCAGAGAGTATGTTAATACCCAAATTTAGCATGGAAGAAGCTAAAAAGAAGATAAGTTCTAATTTAAATATAACTCATGAAAGATTAGTAATAGATACTCATGGTGGTGGAAAAGAAGTATTGTGCTATGAGTTCATTGGTGAAATAGGAGATGGACAAGGAGATGCTAACTATAGAGTTCATATCAATGCTATTACAGGTAAAGAAGAGGTTGTACATGGTGTTGATGATGATTTTTATAAGAATGTAAAGTAGATTAATTTTTAGTTTAAACCTAAGGCTAGTGAAGGTTTATCAATCCTAATCTTAGGTTTAAATTTCCATTTCTTTTTATAAAAAAATTCTTGACGTAGCTATTGAGATTGTATATAATAATATTTGTGTTAAGGGCGAATAGCTCAGTTGGGAGAGCACCTGCCTTACAAGCAGGGGGTCACAGGTTCAAGTCCTGTTTCGCCCACCAAACTAACAAGTTAACGGTTA